>JAZLFY010000148.1:0-2590 GCA_045616025.1 Acutalibacteraceae bacterium
TTAATGATTCTGTCGGTATTGCCGGTCACACTTGCCGAAGATAATCAAAAACTTACCGTGCTTTTCACCCACGATATACACGATTATATATATCCCACCGCCACATTTGAATACGAAAATCTTGTTGAACACGGCGGTATGGCACGGCTTTGCACGGCGGTAAAGCAAAACAGCGACCAAAACACCGTTTTTCTTGACGGCGGTGATTTTTCAATGGGCACGCTTTATCAGGCGGCATATTCTACCGATGCTTACGAACTGCGCCTGCTCGGCTCGTGCGGATGCGCGGTCACAACCTTTGGTAACCACGAATTTGATTACGGTGCGGACGGCGTTGCAAAAATGCTCCGTGCGGCAAAGAAAAGCGGCGATAAATTACCGCAGATAGTACAGTCTAACATTGATTTTTCCGGCTCGATTTCCAAAGAACAGAAAGACCTTAAAGGTGCACTTGACGAATACGGTGCAAAGGAATATACAATACTTGATGTTGCAGGGTATAAAATCGGTGTGTTCGGACTTGTCGGGTACGACTGTATCGAGTGTATTCAAACACCCCTTAAATATAAAGATTACATAGCCGCCGCAAAAAAGACGGTAGCGGCACTTAAAAATCAAAAATGCGATATGATAATTGCACTTTCCCACAGCGGTACCGACAGTAACGGCAAAACGGGCGAGGATATTGAACTTGCCAAAGCGGTAAGCGGAATTAACCTTATAATCAGTTCCCACTCACACAGTACATACAGCACCCCCGTAACCGTAAACGGCACGGTTATCGCTTCCTGCGGTGAATATCTTAAAAATCTCGGTAAAATTTCTTTTGTTAAGCAAAACGGAAAATTAAAGGTTGATAAATACAGTTTAATTCCACTTAATTCAACCGTAAAAGAGGACGAAACGGTCAAGCAAAAAACCGAAGAATATAAAAATAACATCAATAACAACTACTTAAAGGACGAGGGCGTTAAGTTTGACGATGTTATTTGCCACAGTAAATATGACCTTATAAGTTTACAGGAAATGTATGCCACCCATAAGGAATACACAATGGGTAATATAATTGCCGATTCTTATCTTTATGAAGCAAAAAGAAACGGCATAAACGATATTGATGTTGCACTTGTGGGACTGGGCACAATAAGAAGTTCGGTAAAGCGTGGCAATATAACGGTTGCCGATGCGTTTGAAATATGTTCGCTCGGTGTCGGGGGTGACGGCAGTGCAGGGCATCCCATTGCCTGCGCCTATATTTCAGGTAAGGAACTTAAACTTCTTACCGAACTTGATGCAAGTTTAGGAAATTTTGTAAGTTCAATTAAAATGAGTTACAGTGGGCTTTCATACACATTTAACACAAAACGGGTGCCGCTTGACCGTGTAACCGATGTTCACTTGGTAAGGGCGGACGGTACAAGCGAAGAAATAAAGGATAATCACCTTTATAAAGTTGCGGCAAATATGTATGCCATAAATATGCTCGGTATGTTAAACGGACTTACAAAAGGCGTACTTTCGATTACACCGAAAGATAAAAGCGGAAAGGCGATAAAAGATTTTTATTCGGTCACACTTAAAAATACATCGGGTAAAGAAATAAAAGAGTGGGTTGCACTTAAAAACTATCTTTCAAGTTTTGAAAAAAACGAAAACGGAGTATCCGAACTGCCCGATTATTATGCAAAACCGCTTTCGAGAAAATGCAAAACGGCAAAAAGCGATATTAAATCGGTTGTTTCTTTCGGTGCGGCAACAAATATAATTCCCGTATCGCTTTTCTCAATTGTGGTTTTCTTCACACTTCTTGCAGGTGCGGTTGTTTTAATTCACAGACTTGTCCGCAAAAGAAAAAAGAATAAGAAAAAATAACAATGAAAAACGGTGGAATTCCCACCGTTTTTTAACTTTTTCTTGCAAAAAAGCACAATATATAGTATTATTATTTTATATATTATTAATAGGGGGCTTTTTTTTGAATTTACCGGAATCAATTTTAAAACCCGTTAAAACGATTTTCGGTGGCGCAAATGTTCCGCACAGGAAAAATACCGCAGAGTGCGAAACAGTTATAATGCCGCCGCCCGAAACAGTTGTAATTCCGATGCAACAGCACATCGGCGCACCTGCAAAGGTTTGTGTCGAGGTCGGCGAAAAGGTTTATGTCGGCTCGGTGCTTGGTGAAGCGGACGGGTTTGTCAGTTCGCCTGTGCATTCAAGTGTTTCGGGTGAGGTGGTCGAAATTGCCGACCAAAACATATCAGGCAGAACAGTTACCTGCGTAAAGGTTAAATCGGACGGCGAAATGAAACAAAAGCCGTACCTTAAACCACGCACCGTAAAAACGGCGAAAGCACTTGTAAATGCGGCAAGAGATTGCGGTCTTGTCGGTCTTGGCGGCGCAGGATTTCCCACACATGTTAAACTTTCACCGCCAAAGGGCAGTGAAATTGATACGCTTATAATCAATGCGGCGGAGTGTGAACCCTATATCACCACCGACTACCGCGAGTGTATGGAAAATTATAATGATGTTGTCGAGGGTATATTCCTTGTAAAACGCGCGCTCGGTGTAAAGCAGGTTGTTATC
>JAZLFY010000149.1:0-6988 GCA_045616025.1 Acutalibacteraceae bacterium
TTCGGTGTCTGCGACGCTATATAAAGCGGAACGCATACAATGCGTTCCCTACAAATAAAAAAAGCGCCCTATGGGTGCTTTTTTTAAAATCCTAAATCTTCATTAACAAGTATAACGGTTATTCTGTCTTTAACCCTCTGCATTGCCCAAATAGCATAATCACAGCAAATGCGGTATTTACTGTTGCATCCGTCGGTGATGTCCGGATTATCTGTTCTTGTAAGTGAAATACATTTACCCAATTTTGCGCAGGGTGTATCAAGGTTAAGCCGCTTGGCATTTAAGGGTGCGGCGGTGGTTTTAACCCGCAAAAATCCCTCATTAACATCCTTTACTATTTTGTTTTTGCCGACTATGGCGATAACCTTTTTAGGCCCGAAAGCGATGCTTGCAACACGGTTTGCAAAGCCGTCAACATTTATCAGTTCGCCGTTTTCGGTAAGTGCATTGGCAGAGCAGAAATAAAAATCAATGCCCACACATTTTTTGTAGATTTCGTCCTTTTCTTCGTTTGAAATTTTCGGGTTATTTCGGTTAAGAAAATTATATTTATCACTTCTTAACATTTCGCCTATCCCCGAATGTTCAAGACTCATTGTGCCGCCGCTTGTGATGTATGCGCCGTCAAAAAGCAGTTTTTCGACTTCCTCTTTTGCCTGCTCTTTGGTTTCGCAAATTACGGCAGCCATATTGTTGCGCCTTAAATTTTCTGCAATTTTTTCAAAGTCCATAGATTTACTCTCCTTTTATTATTATTCCGCCGCCCAAACAGTAGTCGCCCTTATAAAAAACGGCGGCTTGACCGGGGGTGGGAGCACGCTGGGGTTTTGTAAATTCAAGAAATGCGCCGTTATCTGATTTATGAAAAGTACACGTTTCACACTTTTGACTGTAACGCAGTTTCGCCTCGATTTCTTCGCCCTCTGTAAGCGGACTGTTTATAAAGTTTATATCCTTAATATATACCCGTCTGCATTCCAAATCGCTTTGGTCGGTTGAAAGGGTGACGGTGTTGTTTTGGGCGTTCTTTTCGGTCACAAAAGCCGGTTTGCCAAGCGCAATGCCAAGTCCCTACCTTTGCCCGACGGTATAATGGATAATGCCTTTATGCTCGCCCAAAATATTATTTTCTCTATCAATAAAATTGCCGCCTTTTGAAATTCCGTAAATGTTTTCTATAAATGCGCCGTAATCACCGTCAGGCACAAAACAAATATCCTGACTGTCCGATTTGTGCGCATTTATAAGGTTTTCGCTTTCGGCAACCTTTCGGCACTCGTCTTTTGTAAGATTTCCAAGCGGCAGTAAAAGTTTACTTAAAACTTCCTTTGTAAGTGTGTACAAAACATAGGTCTGGTCTTTTGATTTGTCGGCGGCTTTCTTTAAATAGTATTCCCCGTTTTTTTCTTCAACCTGCGCATAATGTCCGGTCGCGATTTTATCAAAGCCGTTACTTTTGGCAAACTTAAGCATTTCCCCGAACTTTATAAAACGGTTACAGTTAATGCAGGGGTTTGGGGTAAAGCCGTTTTTGTAGTCCTCACAAAAAGGGGTTATAACAAAAATTTTAAAGTCCTCGCTTAAATCAAGTACCGAGTGATCAATGCTGATTTTTTTGCAAACCTCGGCGGCGTCAAAGATGTTTTGCTCTGTGTTTTTTTGGCAGATTTCACCTTTGCCGTAAAGGGATAATGTTACCCCCGAAACATCATATTCTTTTTTAAGTAATACGGCGGCGGCACTGCTGTCCACACCGCCCGACATACCGAGGAGTACCCGCATTAAATCACCTCTTTTTGGGTTTATGGATATTTCTTATGGTCTTTTTCTTTTTTTGAACTTTAAAGGTATCTTTTGCATCCGGTTTTATAAGACAGTTTTTGCCGTTTCCTATAAGGTCTTCACGGTGCGCCGCTTTAAGTGCGCTTAAAACCACCGCTCTGTTTTCGGGCTTAAAGTACTGTAAAAGTGCGCGCTGCTGCGCCTTTTCTTTTGCCGTTTTCGGCACAAATACCGGCTTTAAGGTAAAGGGGTTAAGTCCGGTATAAAACATACAGGTTGAAACGGTGCCGGGTGTCGGGTAAAAGTCCTGCACCTGTTCGGGGTGCATACCCTCTTTCTTTAAAAAGCAGGCAAGCATAATTGCATCGTTTACGGTGCTTCCCGGGTGCGAGGACATAAGATAGGGAACAAGATACTGCTTTTTGCCGGCACTTTCGGTAATTTCGTAAAACCGTTTTTTAAATTTTTCGTAATATTTAAAGTGCGGTTTGCCCATAAGGTCAAGAACTCTGTCGGAACAGTGTTCGGGTGCGACCTTTAACTGACCGCTTACATGGTATTTAACAAGTTCTTTAAAAAATGTTTCGTCACTGTCGCCTATAAGATAGTCAAACCGTATTCCCGAGCGGATAAAAACACTTTTAACACCCGCTACTGCGCGGACTTTTCGAAGAAGCGAGAGATAATCTTGGTGGTCGGGTTTAACGGCAGGGCACATTTCGGGTGCTAAACATTTACGGTCTTTGCAAAGCCCCTTTGTTTTTTGCTTTTCGCAGGAACACTTGCGGAAGTTCGCCGTAGGACCGCCGATATCGTGAATATATCCCTTAAAGTCTTTCATTTCGGTTATCTTTTTAACCTCTTCAATAACCGACTCGTGACTTCTTGTGCTTACCGTTCTGCCCTGGTGAAAGGCAAGCGCACAGAAATTGCATGCGCCGAAACACCCACGGTTATGTATGACCGAGAATTTAACCTCGGCAATACCGGGAACACCGCCCTGACTTTCGTAGCAGGGGTGATAATCTCTCATAAAGGGCAGGGAATATACCTTGTCCATTTCTTCGGTGTTAAGTGGGGCGCAGGGTGGGTTTTGCACCAAAATTTTGTTGCCGTGTCTTTGGGTAAGCCGTTTACCACTTATATAATCGTGTTCGTTTTGCTCTAAAAGGGTAGATTTTGCATATAAAATTTTACTTTTTTGGTCGTTGCCTTTTACACTTTCAAAGGAGGGGCACTCTTTACTGCCTGCACCGTTAAAATTAGTGGGGTCTGCCAAAAAGCAAGTACCTTTAATATCGGTTAAATCGGTAATTTTCTCGCCCGACTTTAACCGCTGCGCAATTTCGACTGTGTGCCGTTCCCCCATACCGTACATAAGCAGGTCTGCACCGCTTGAAAGCAGTACCGAGGGGTGAACACAGTCGTCCCAATAATCGTAATGTGCAAAGCGGCGAAGCGATGCTTCAATTCCGCCGATACATACGGGGACAAAAGGAAACAGTCTTTTAAGTGTTTTTGAATAAACCGTAACGGCACGGTCGGGGCGCTTGCCTGCCTTACCGCCCGGTGTGTAGGCGTCCTCACTTCTTCTGCGCTTTGCCGCCGTGTAGTGCGCCACCATAGAGTCGATATTACCGCTGTTTACAAAGAAAGCAAGTTTCGGCTCGCCCAGTTTCATAAAGTCATTATCGTTTTGCGGTTGCGAAATAATCGCAACATTAAAGCCGTCCGCTTCAAGCACACGGGAAATTACGGCAGTGCCGAAAGACGGGTGGTCAACATACGCGTCCCCCGTCACTATTATTATGTCCGCCCTTTCAAAACCGGCGGCAATCATTTCACTTTTCGTAATTGGTAAAAACGGCATAAAAACTGCTCCTTTATGAATACAATTAAGTATAACATATAATAAATCTATTTACAAGGAGAAGAAAAATGCAAACAGAAGAAACAAAAGAGAAAAGAAGCACCTTTGCGGCGGTAATTATAACACAGTTTGTTTGTGTCGCCCTTATTTTTTTAAGTTTGTTTGTGCTAAAAAAGTTTTTTGCCCCCACCTATAAAACGGCGGAAAAATTCATAAAAAGCGAAATATTTACCGGCACCGACACAGAAGAAATTTTATCATATTTTGACCTATGAAATTTTCATTTTTCGGAATTAAAACAGAGGTCACTTTTGCCTTTTTTGCGGTGCTTTGCGTAATGCTTTTATTCGATAAAAGCGGACTTTTTATTCCCGTTTTTACTGCGGCGGTGCTTCACGAAACGGGGCATATATTTTGTATGTGGGTGCAAAACAATGCCCCTACCGAAATAAAACTTATTCCGGCAGGGGTTAAAATCTATGCAAAGCAGGGCAAGACATATATTAGGGATATTTGGGTGTCCCTTTGCGGACCGCTTGTAAACATTTTGGCTTTTTTGGGACTTTATTTAAACTATTTTCTCTACCAAAAAGAAAGGGTGCTCTATTTTGCCGTTTCAAATTTAATTCTCGGTGTAATAAATCTTTTGCCCGTAAAAGGACTTGACGGCGGCAATATTCTTTTATTTGCCGTGTCAAAAAGAAAAGGGTGTAATAAAGGCGAAAGGGCGCTTTTTGTAAGTTCCGTTTTGGTGCTTTTTATAATTTTAACCGTAATTTTTTATTTGGGCTTCCGCAAACAATTTAATCTTTCACTCCTCATAATTTTTCTTTATTTGTTCACATTGTTCATATTGAAAAGGTAAATGTTGCAAAAAATTGTAATATATGTTATAATGTTTTAAACATATATAATTGTGGGGTGGAAACTATGAAAAAACTAACAGCAGTTTTCTTATGCATTGTTATTGTTTTCGCATTTTGCTCCTGCGGCAGTTCGGAAAAGACGGTTATAACTTTAAATAAGGTTGATTCACCCATAGAACTTTTGACCGACACACAAAAAGGTTTTATTGAAGATTCGGTCGAAAACTGGGAAATTCACTGCTCGGAAAGCGACCTTTCAAAACCGCTTGGTGTTACGCTTTCGTGGGAAACAAGCGGCGCCGAGCAGAAAAAGTACACAGTTTTTGTAAGCGAAACAACCGATTTCGCAAATGCTCGTACCTTTGTAACAAACGAAAAATCGGTTACGGTGGACTCGCTTAAAGTCGGCACCAAATATTATTGGTATGTGGCATACCCCCAAAGCAATGAACTTGTGGCAAGCAATGTCGGTGAATTCACCACAAAAGAGGGCTCTGTCCGTTTTATGAACTGTGACGGGGTTGACAATATGCGTGATTTGGGCGCATGGACAACCGAGGACGGAAAAATCGTTAATCAAGGTCAAATCTTCCGTTGCGGACGGCTTAATGAGGACGGTTACGACACGGCAAAGATAACAAGCGACGGTATTGACCTTATGAAAGATTTGGGTATACGTTCGGAAGTTGATTTGCGCACGCAGGAAGAAGCGCACAGAATAGCAAGTCTGATACCCGGCTCGAATTATTTTAATATTCCGATAGCCGGCGAATATACCGACAAAAATTACCTTAATACCAATGCAAAGCAACTCACCGAAATATTTAAGGTGCTTGGTGACCCTGATAATTATCCGTTTATAATTCACTGTTCAATAGGTGCGGACAGAACGGGGTTTGTTTGTTATGTTTTGGGCGCTCTTTTAGGTATTTCAAACGAAAATCTTACAAAAGATTATCTGCTGACAAATTTAACATTTTATACCAAACCGCCTAAACGGACAATAGAAAATGTAACTGCCGACTACGGCGGCGGACTTGCTAAACAAAAGGGCGATACATTAGCCCAAAAGACCGAAAATTATCTCTTGTCAATAGGTGTAACCGCAGAACAGATAAATACATTCAGAAGTAAAATGATAGGATAAAAAAACGCCCCACGGGGCGTTTTTTTAGGTAATAAGTAATAGGTAATAAGTTCGGTGTCTGCGACGCTATATAAAGCGGAACGCATGCAATGCGTTCCCTACAAATAATAATTGATATGTTGTAGGGTACGGCATGTAAAATCCCCGTTGGGGATTTTAAGTGATATTTGACCTGACGGTCAAGTGAAATTGCCTTACGGCAGTGAAATTTGCCTAACGGCAAGTGAAATATCCGCTTTGCGGATGTTAATGTGCCTACGGCGTAATATATATCGTAGGGCGGCTGCTTGCTGCCGCCGTTTCTGAAAACCGAAAACTAAAAACGGGTGTTTAAAACACCCGTTTTTATTGATTTTGAATTATTAAATTCTTGCAACACCGGATTTGCAGTCAGATTCAATTATTTTTTGTTTAAAATTTGTTCGGGGTAATCAGCAAAATTCAAAATATCTCCCGGTTTTACTTCAAGGGCATCTGCAAGAGAATATAAAACTTCAAGAGAAAAAGAGCGAGATGTTCCCGGTGCTTCGATAGAACTTAAAAAAGTTCGGCTTATTCCTGCTTTTTCGGATAACTGTTCTTGTGTCATATCACGCATTTTTCGTAATGATGCAATAGTAATTCCAAGTTGATTGATTTTATCACGATAATTAAATTTGTTTTCGTTCAATGCCCACACCTCACATTTCTATACAGATATTATAATTTCTATATAGGCGTTAGTCCGCAATCTTTCTGTTTGCTATTGACTTAAATAGTTTGCAAAAGTACAATGATAATATACATTTGCAAATAATAGAGGTTGGTTTTATGAATTATTCAGTTTGTTTTATCGGGCACAGGAAAATTAATGATACGCCAAAACTGCGTGAACGATTAATAGATATTATAATTGGTTTAATTAAAAACGGCACGGTTAATTTTATTTTTGGGGATAGGTCGCAGTTTAACAGTTTGTGCTATGAATTGGTAACGAATTTAAAAGAACAATACCCCGACATAAAGCGAATACACTTTCGTAAAAATTATGAAAACGCCGATGATTACACAATGCAGTTTTTACTTTCGGGTTTTGAAAAAAGTGTTTGCCCAAAAGGTGTGGCAAGTTCGGGTAAAGCAAGTTATATAAAACGAAACAGGGCAATGATTGAAGAAAGCGATATATGTGTTTTTTATTATGACGAAAACTATCGCTTGAAACACCCAAAAAGCGGCACCGCCCTTGCCTATACTTATGCCGAAAGTAAAAACAAAAGAATAATAAACTGTTTTTTATAATATCTGCCTACGCAGGTATATAAAACGGAAAAAAGTAAACGGGTT
>JAZLFY010000150.1:0-5425 GCA_045616025.1 Acutalibacteraceae bacterium
TAAAAGTTCTTTTATTTCTTCCCTTGTAAAAGTGCCGTTTTCAATGTCGTTTTTATAAAACGGATAAAGGGTATTATCAAGTCCGTTGCCGAGTGAACGCACCTGATAAAAATCTACCGATTCGGAAACCATAAAATATATGTACATCAGTTGCATGGCTTCATATATATTTTTCGGTGCGCCGTCACGAATATTTTTAAGGCAGTCCCCCACCGCCTTTGCTTTGCTGTGGGTTTTGGTTAAAGAATATTTATACAGTCGGTCAATAAATTCAATTATTGCCGTATATTCAATTTCAATTCCTTCAAAAAACGCCCGTCTTTCTTCTGTAAGCGTGCCGTTTTGTTCGTGCTGCGCTTTATATTTTCTTGCCCGTTCTCTTATCCCCTTAAAGCCCAAATTAAGCAAAGAATCAAAATCGGGTACAACATGGTCAAAATCGGGCCAAATTGAAACGGCACCCGATTTGTTGTAATCTTCCATTATTTCCGACACTTCGGGCATCTCTGCAAACTTTTGCGCTTTCCATTTTTGAAGAGTGGAACTTATTGCCAGTCTGTTGCAGGAATAAAGGGTTATAAAATAATCGCTTTCGTTTACATCAATGCGTGTGTTTTCCAAAACATATTTAACCGCATTTGCTTTTGCTGTCGGGTGCGGCAAATCGGACATTTTTTGCAAGAGCAAATCAAGATTTTCTTTTATTTCGTCATTTGTAAGACCGGTATCGGCATCACATTCATAACCGTTATAATTAAATCTTCTGTATGCATTAAACGGCTCGGTAGGATTATGATACTTTCTTTCTATTGTTGCTCTGTCAAAATTTAGTGTTTTAAACATTATTTTAACACCGTCCTTTATATACATTTTATCAAATACCGGTTATTCTGCTATAATTTTTCAAAACTACTTGTCATTTTCAAAACAATAGATTATAATAAATAGGGTGATGTATATGTATGAAATTTTACAAAACGAATTAAACATTCAAAAAATCGTTCTTGCATGTTATGTGCCGAAAGGCACCGCCAAAAAGGTACACAAAAACCGTCCGTGTCACGGCTTGGCTTTTAATTGCGCGGGCGCAAAGCAATATGTGTTTTCCGACGGGAAAAGCATTACGACAGAGAAAAACAGTATTATATTCTTACCGCAAAATTCTTCGTACACCGTAAAGGATACCGACCCGGGCGACTGTTATGCCGTAAATTTTAAAATTGATTTACCGGGCAATTTTAAGCCGTTTATTATCACGGCAAAAAATTCCGCAAAAATTCTTGAACTTTTCAAAACTGCCGAACATATATGGACATCCAAAAACACGGGATATATGCTTAAATGCAAATCGTTACTGTATGAAATAATCTATTTGCTGCAAAAAGAATACAACGATAAATATATAGACCGGCAAAAAAAGGAAATGATAAATTCCGCCGTTATATATATTCATAACAATTATTTAAGTTCTAAACTTTCGATAACAGAACTTTCAAAAATGTGTAACATTACACCCGAATACTTCAGAAAAATTTTTAAGTATGTATATGGCTCTTCCCCTGCAAAATATATAAACGATTTAAAATTAGAGCACGCAAAAGAACTGCTTATGTCCGGTCAGTATTCCGTTACGGAATCAATGCTTCTTTCGGGATTTGACGACCCGGCTTATTTCAGTCACCGTTTTAAGAAAAAATACGGCATATCCCCAAAATCGACAAAAGAAAAACAGTAAAAATAACGGGCGGATTCGCCCGTTATTTTTATGATGTTTCATTTAATTAATCTTATTATATTATTTTTGTCCATAATTCTTTCTTATATTCTGTCGGTGATTTATGAGTATAATTTTTAAATGCTCTGCTGAAACTGTATATGCTTGTAAATCCGCACATTTCTGCGATTTCGCCGGTTGAATTTTTCCCTTCGCAGAGCAGTTTTTGCGCTTTCTCAATTCGTGCCTTTTGAATATACTTTTTCGGCGGCATACCGAATTCCTTATTAAATTGACGGTTTAGATATGTTTCACTTATTCCGATATGAGCCGCAACGGTTTTATTGTCCAATTCCGCATTGCTTAAATTACTTAAAATAAAGTTTTCAACTTTTGAGTTACTGTTTTTGGTGTTCTTTTCACTTATTATTGCAAGAATATTATAAAGTTCCGATTTTGCTTTTAAATTCTCTTTGCGCTGAATATGAGTGTTTATACTCTCAAAAAGTTCTATCAGTTCAGAAGAGTTTTTTATTTCATAAACAAGAAATTTATCGGTTTTAAAATTATCGCAATCAAAGTTGATTACGCGAAATGTTCCGGTTTCTTGCCTTAAAATTTGATAATTTCCGCCTTTCGGCAGAATAACCGCATTATTTTTATCCGAAACAAATTTTTCGCCGTTTTGTTTATAGGTTATTTTACCGCCGGCACAAAAAGAAATTCCGTAACTTTTACGGTTAACCATTTTTTCGTTGCATCCGCTTTTTGAAAGTATTGTAAAAGCATTTGTGATGTCCTTTATTATTATTTCCTCTAACATAATAATCACCATTTCTTTCTTAAAGACACAAAATGCGATGAAAATTCACCGAAATGGTGATTATTTTGCATCTGTTTCGGTTGCCGTGCAAACAGCGAGAAACAGGCATCTTTATATTTTAGCGTGAATTTTCACGCTATCACCTACTATTAATAATACCATAAATGATAAAACAATCAAGTATTTTTTAATAATTAGTTTATAAAATGTTAAAAAATGTGTCAATTTTGCTATTGTATTATTCTACTTTGTAGTTATAATTTAATTTAAGGAGTGTGATAACCGTGGATTTTAAAAATAAAACCGCAATAGCAAGCGGAGCCGCATCGGGTATGGGACTTTTATTTTCAAAAGAGTGGGCAACCGAAGGCGGAAATATTGTAATGTGCGATGTCAATACCGAGAAACTGAAAATATGTGTTGACGAAATTAACGCCTTAAATAAAGGCAAAGCCATTGGTGTTGCTTGTGATGTCAGAGATTACGAGCAGATAAAAAATGCCTGCAAAACGGCTTTTGATACTTTTGGCAGCATAGATTTAGTCTGTAATTTTGCAGGAGGAACTGCCGTTCGAATGCTTGGTGCAAGGGAAAAATACGACGAATTCCCCGATGTTCCGATTGATGTTTACGATTGGGGCATTGATGTTAATCTTAAAGGTCAATTCTATTTTTGCCATGCCGCCTGCAAATATATGAGAGAGCAAAAAAGCGGTCTTATAATAAATATCGGCTCTATAACCGGTATGGAGGGTGACAAATACGGAATGGATTATCCGACATCAAAATCAGGTGTTATGTTCGGTCTTACCAAATCTGTTGCACAGTTCGGCTCAAAATACGGAATAAGATGTGTTTGTGTTTCACCCGGCCCCGTACTCACCCGTGAGGCAATGGCGAATATGAAAACCCTTTTAGGCAGAGCCGCCGAGCCGCAGGAAATTATTGATTTAATTCTGTTTATCGCTTCCGACAAGGGACAGTTTATTAACGGCGAAAACATTATGATAGACGGCGGAAGAAACGCAATGACAAGGAGATAAGTCTATGAAAACTTTTTTAGACGGCAGTAAACCACTTACTGCAATGATTCAGTGCAGAACTGCCGAAGAGTGTATAAACAAAATCAAACTTTCCTTATCGGAGGGTGCAGAGGCACTTGGAATACAACTTTGTCAGTTAAGCCGTGATGAAAGAACTGACGAAAAACTTAAATCTGTTTTTAATTCTTGCGAAGAAAAGCCGATTTATATTACCTCTTACAGAGGCAGTGAAAGTAAGGGATTAAGTGACAACGAATGTGCCGATTTGCTGTTTAAAGGGCTTGATTTCGGTGCAACTCTGCTTGACATCCCGGGTGATTTTTTTGCGCAGAATAAATACCAAATCACTACCGATAAAGAAGCGGTAAAATTACAAAAAGAACTTATTGACACAATACATAAAAAAGGCGGAGAGGTTTTGATTTCCACCCACGATTTTCGCCAACTGTCGGGTGAAGAAATATTCGGTATTGCAAAACTGCAAGCCGAACACGGTGCCGATATTATAAAAATAGTCGTTAAATCACAAAGTTTAAAAATGCTTCCCGAATACATCGAAACCATAAACAAAGTAAACGAAGAAATTAAAAAGCCGTTTTTGTTTTTGGATACGGGCGCTTGTTCAAATATTCTTCGCAAAGTAGGGCCAGAGCTTGGTACTTGTATGTACTTATGTGTCCAAAAGCACGACGAACTTGACACACCGACACAACCAATACTTAAAAACCTTAAACTTATTCGTGATTATATGAAACCGTAAATTATAAATCTGACTGCAAAAAACGGCGTAAAAACCGAAAAAGGAGTATAAATTATGAAAGCAATAACAATAAATAAAGATCAATCACTTTCTTGGAGCGAAGTTTCGCTTTTTCCCCTTAAGGACGGAGAAATCACCATTGAAGTACACGCGGCGGCAATAAACCGTGCAGACCTACTGCAAAGAGAGGGAAATTATCCGCCTCCTGAGGGTTGCCCCGATTGGCCGGGACTTGAAGTTGCAGGCATTGTAAAAGAAACAACACCTTCAGCCAAAAGGTTTAATGTTGGTGATAAGGTCTGTGCTTTGCTGGGCGGCGGCGGATATGCAGAATATGTAAATGTTCCCGAAGAAATGGTAATGCCAATGCCTGAAAATTTATCATTTGAAGAAGCATCCGCAATACCCGAGGTTTACACAACGGCATATCTTAATCTTTTTTATGTCGGAAAAGCAAAAAAAGGAGAAACACTCCTTATGAACGCCGGAGCGAGCGGACTTGCAAGTGCCGTTATACCCATGGCAAAGGCATTTGGACTTCGTGTTATAACTACCGTTTTGGGTAAAGAAATGGTAGAAAAAGTTGCATACTTAAACGCCGACAGAGTTGTTGATACAACTTCCGAAAATATTGCAGAAGTATTAAAGCAAGAAGAAGCAAACGGAAATCCCGTAAATATTGCGATAGACTGTTTGGGCGGTGAAATGCTCGGAAAATGTCTGCCATATGTAGCAAGAGGATGCCGTTGGATTCAAATTGCCACTCTTGCAGGCGATATGTCGAATATTGATTTTAAAAACATCTATGTTAAAAACATTCACATTATCGGCAGTACTTTAAGGAGTAAAACTCCCGAAGAAAAAGGGGTACTGCTAAAAGAACTTACCGAAAATCTTTGGGGCAAGTTTGAAAGCCGTGAAATTGTACCGAAAATTCACAAAATACTACCTATTACCGAAGCCGAAGAAGCGCAGGATATTTTATACCGTGGCGAAAATGTAGGTAAAGTGGTGCTGACGGTAAATCAAGAATAATCTTTGTAAATAATAATCACGGGGCAAAAGCAATTAATTTGTGTTGTTTT
>JAZLFY010000151.1:0-4453 GCA_045616025.1 Acutalibacteraceae bacterium
AAAACGATAAAATAACATACGCTTTCGCTATTAACTCTTTAAATGTTGCCGAGCATGTTTATTTCGGAAAAAAGACGGGCAGAGATTTATATATCGGCTCCTATTCCAATAAAGGTATGGCGCACCGTATAATGACAAGAGATAAGGACAGAAAAGAATATAATCTTTCCCTTATGCCACTTGAATTGCATACCGCTTTAAGCGGCGATTTTAACGAGCCGACGGTTGTTTTAAGATACAAAAACGGCAACAGACGAAGTGATTTTATATTTGAGGGTTACGAAATACTTGAAAGTAAGCCCTCGCTTGACGGTTTGCCCTCCCTAAAAGACGGTCAGACACTTAAAATTATTATGACCTGCAAGGGTGTAAAACTTGAAATTTTTTATTCGGTAAACGACGAAGCCGCAATAACAAGAAGTATGAAAATTACAAATGAAACAGAAGACGATGTGTTTATTGAACGTGCGTTGAGTTTTTCGCTTGATTTACCGGGAAATGACTGGGTAGCAGGTTATCTGCACGGCGGCAGCGGCGCCGAAACAAAATTTGAAAAAACAGACCTTAAACACGGTACTTTCTCTATCGGCTCAAAAAGGGGTGCGTCCTCCTCTGCTTTAAACCCCTTTATGGCACTTATGAAACCGAACACCACCGAAGACAGCGGCTCGGTTTACGGCGTTAATATCATCTATTCGGGCTCGCACACCGTAAAAGCCGACTGTTTGGAAAGCGGAATTGTCCGTGTTTGCGGCGGAATTAACGATTTTGACTTTGAGTGGAAACTTGAAAAGGGTGAAAGTTTCACCACACCCGAAGCGGTACTTGTTTATTCCGACTGCGGTCTTTCGGGTATGAGCCGCGAATTCCACGATATTTACAGAAATCACCTTATTCCGAAACAGTTTGTTAAAAAGTCCCGTCCTATTGTTATTAACAACTGGGAAGCGACAAGATTTATGTTCACAATGGACAAACTTAAAGGCATTGTCGAGCGTGTATCGGGTACGGGAATTGACACTTTTGTACTTGACGACGGTTGGTTTGGCAAGCGTGACGATGCTTTTTCGGGACTTGGCGACTGGTTTGTAAATGAAAAGAAAATGGAGGGAACACTTAAATCGTTTATTGATTTTGTTCACTCAAAGGGTATGCGTTTCGGACTTTGGTTTGAGCCGGAAATGGTAAACAGAGATTCCGACCTTTTCCGTGCGCACCCCGATTTCGCCCTGCAAACACCCGACGAAGAAGCAGCAGAAGGCAGAAATCAACTTGTTCTTGACCTTACAAGAAAAGAAGTAAGAGAATATGTTGCAAATTCCGTCAACAAAATACTTGACGAATATGAAATTGACTATGTTAAATGGGACTGCAACCGTGATTTGACAGAAGGGTATTCACTCTCTTTGCCTGCCGACAGACAACACGAGGTTTTCCACCGTCAGATATTAGGTCTTTACGATTTGTTTGACAGAATTATCGGCACTCACCCCGACATACTGTTTGAGGGTTGCGCTTCGGGCGGCTCACGGTTTGATGCAGGTATGCTTAACTGGTTTCCGCAAATTTGGACAAGTGACCAGACCGATGCACCGTCAAGGGGCGTAATTCAGTACGGCAACTCGATGTGTTACCCGTTGTCCGCACAGTCCTGCCACACCACCGAATCGCCTAACAGACGGGCAAAGCATATTGTTCCGCTTTACACCCGTGCGGCTGTTGCGGCGCTCGGTGCTACCGGATATGAACTTGACACGACCAAAATGACCGATGAAGAAATTGCTCTTATACCCGAGCAGGTAAAGGAATACAGAGAGTCCGAAGACCTTATTTTAAGCGGCGATTTGTACCGGCTCTTTAATCCGCTTGAATCTAATTTCTTCGGTTTCCAAGTTGTTTCAAAAGATAAAGAAAAAGCCAAAATAACTGTTATGAAATATCTTGAAAAGTTTAACGAGCCCGAGCCGCGCATTTATGCCAAAGGACTGCTTCTTGATGCCGACTATCTGTTTGTCGAAAAAGGTGAAGTGTATAAGGGCTCAACACTTATGAACTTCGGTTTCCTTCCAAAATACCCCGACGGCGATTTTGAAACGGCAGTATTTCATTTCACAAAAAAATAATCATAAAAAAAGCCTGCACAAAATGTGCAGGCTTTAATTCTTTTAAATGTTTATTTGTTCACCGAGTTTTACGGGTGTTTCTTCACCCTTTTCGGTAGCAGATAAAAATGCTTCTTTTGGGGTTACCCTACCGCTTTCGGTCAGTAAAATCACGGTTGAGCCGCCGTACAAAAACATGCCCTTTTCTTCACCTTTTGTGACTTTCTTTTCGCCGTGGTAATTTTTTATTTTACCCACGAACATTGCGCCGACCTCCATTTGAAGAAGGTGCCCGAAATTATCGGTATCAATAAGGGTGTATTCCCGTGAGTTTTCACAGAAAACACGGTATTTTTGAAGTGCTACGGGGCGAACGGTATGGAGTGTTCCGTTTATGTGGAAATTGTCGCCTTTTTGCCCGTTTGCAGGATAACAATAACGGTGATAATGATTAACACAAAGACGGAATACAAAGGCATAACCGCCCAAAAAGTTTTTTGCCGTATCCTCGCTTTTAAGGAGTGTTGCTACGGTATATTTGCCCTGCTTTATATCCATAACGGTACCCTCTTCGATTTTATAAACCGAAAGAAGTCCGTCGCAGGGAGCAATAAGCGCAAAAGGATCTTCGTCCACTACCCTTTTGCCGTCTTTAATCTGCCGTGAAAAGCAGTCGTTAAAACAATTAAAATTGTCCGAAATATAATCGTCAAGATTAATATTATTATTTTTAACAAAGGGTTTTATAAGCGGCTTTGAAAGCCGGGTGTTTAAAAATGCGCCTGCCGTTTTTGACAACCATTTTGCACGCAGCAGACGAAGAATACATCTGCCGAAAAAGTTACCGTATAGAAACCTGAGCGCACCTGAATTTTCGTTTTTATTACTCATTTTTTAAACAGATAGAAAAGCAACAGTACCGCAAATTCAACCGTTCCGACACCTATCCAGATTAAAATACCCCTGAGTCCCGGTTTGGTGATTTTGATTTTTGAAACGAAAAGCATTGCCGTAAAAAGCATTATCGCAAGATAAATAGGTGTAATGTCAACCGGCAAAATATAGTGTATAAGCAAAACCGTAGGGAAGATTATTGCCGCACTTGTTACGGGAAGTCCCGTATAGGTTTTTCGCGCTCCGCCTTCGGTCTTTTGGCGAATTTCTTCGGTAACATTAAAATATGCAAGACGGATAAGTGCCGCCAAAACATAAAGCGCCATTATTGCAAAAAGCAGTATGGTATATGTGCGCTCCATTTTGCTTTTCGGCATTGAAAGTCGGCGGAACATTGCCGCACCTATGCAGGCAGGCAGAACACCGAAAGCCACCAAATCGGAAAGCGAGTCGATTTGTATGCCGAACTTGGTTTCAATTTCACTGCGGTTTTGTTTCGTCCTTGCCACCTTACCGTCAAAAGCATCACAAAGTCCGCAGAAAAGCAGAAAGAACGCGCCGATAAACGGGTGACCGAGTCCCGAAAGGGAAACAACAATACCCGTTGTTGCCGATACGATTGAAAGATATGTAAGTATTACCGTGTAATCATAAAAACCAATCATTTACTTTTCTCCTGTTCCTTACAAACTAACGGAAAAATTTTGTCCGCGCCCGTTAATTTGGTGATTATTATTCCTATTTCACCGGCAAGAATTCCTGCCGGAATATCAATAAAGTAATGTTGCTTGACAAAAAGCACCGAAGCAAAAACAGCAAAAGACACAATAACCGTTATTACCTTAAACCAAACGGGAAGTTTTTTGTTTGAAAAGGCAATTCTTATGGCAATATAACTTTCAAGGCAGTGAATTGACGGAAAAAGATTGCTTGCGGGTGTGTCAATTAAAAATACTATCCGTGTTACAAAAGAAAGGAAATCATTACCCGTAATTTCGGGTCGGGTGAAAATTGCCGTAGGTAAAGCGATAAAACAAATAAGGCAAATCACCTTTGCTATAATGTCCGCCGTGCAAAGTTCGTAACATTTCTTTTTTTCGCCGTGAGCAAGTGTAATATAACACACAACCCACTGAACAAAAGCCGCTATGTAAACTATAATAAACCACTTTGAAAAAGGAATTATGTTATCAAGCAAGATTGATAAATCATAAAACTTTTCGTGCGGCACAAGTTTTGTGCCGAAGAATATCAAAAGATTAAAAGCCAATACACTTATAAGCGGAAGCCATGCATAACGAGGACAAAGTTTTTCAAGTTTCATACGCATTATAAAACATCCTCTTTGACAATTTATATATGTTCATATTATTTTATCATATATTGTGTAAAAAAACAAGTTACAGATAAAAAATATATCTTTATTTGATTGTAGGTTTACAATAGATGTGTTACAG
>JAZLFY010000152.1:0-1118 GCA_045616025.1 Acutalibacteraceae bacterium
TTTCGGCTCAAAATCCGAAGTTACCTTAAGTACAAGAAAATCGATAACCTCCGGATTGTACTGACGGTCGCAGGCATCAAATGCCTTAATAATGGCGTCCTTGATTTTGTCAAGTTCAAACCCGACTACCTTTCCGTCACGTTTTGTTACTGAATACATTTCTTTATCCCCCTATTTAAAGTCGCAAAAATAATATACTACTTATATTGTGCGTTGTCAAGAGTAAAAGCACAATATATTGTGTTTATTTTTTTAAATTCCTCGAATTTCCACTAAATCAACATATGGCTTTACAATTTTTTCCATACTTTGAAGCGTTTCTTTGGATACCGCCGAAAGATTTTCGCCGATAAGGTTGCCGCTATCCACAAAATTCTGTAAAAAGTAGCGGGGCGCCCCCTTTATCCACTGCCCTATCCTTTCAATATCCTCTACCGTGTGAAATTCCTTTACAACGGTGGTGCGAAATTCATAAGGAACATCGCCACGCTTTAATATTTCAACCGTTTCTTCAATGTTTTTAATGTTAAAGTTATCAATTCCCACGGTTGCCGGATATTTTTCTTTGCAGTTTTTTATATCAACCGCAACATAATCGACAAGTTTTTCTTCTATTATATCGGCAAGTTTTAAAGGAAATGTTCCGTTGGTATCAAGTTTTACGGCATAACCCATATCTTTAAGTTTTTTAATAAATCCCGAAATGTCGACCTGCAAAAGCGGCTCGCCGCCCGTTATGGCAACACCGTCAAGTATTCCCTTTCGGCTTTTAAGAAAGGAAAGTACCTCGTCGGTATCGTAAAGAGTGGACGGGTCAATTTGGGTGACAAGCAAAGCATTGTGGCAGAAAGGACATCTTAAATTGCAACCGCCCGTAAAGACAGTTGCCGCCACCCTGCCGGGGAAATCAAGAAGAGTCATCTTCTGAAACCCGTTAATCTTCAATTACTTTCCCTCCTTTTTTGTCGTGTTCTCGTATTGTACCACAATATATAGTAATTTGCAATAGTCAAAAATACCAAATATATGTATTTTTTTATTCCATTTTGAATAAAAATTTTAAAGCGGCAAGTATTTATATTATGATATTACTTGAAAATCACAATATAATAATGTAT
>JAZLFY010000153.1:0-1119 GCA_045616025.1 Acutalibacteraceae bacterium
GAACCGTCGGATGTTCGCCCAATGTGTTCCAGACCCCGTCTTGACCTTCGTGAACTCCGCAAAAAATCGGGCGGTTTCTTCGGAAGCGGCGAAAGCACCGGTTCTGTCGGCGTTGTTACGATCAATATGCCCCGTATAGCATATTTGTCCGAAACCAAGGAAGAATTCTTCAAACGCCTTGATAAAATGATGGATATTTCGGCTCGCTCACTTAAAGTAAAACGCACCGTTATAACCAAACTTCTTGAGGGCGGACTTTATCCTTATACCAAGCGTTATCTCGGTACTTTTAACAACCACTTCTCAACTATCGGTCTTCTCGGTATGAACGAAGCGGGACTTAATGCAAAGTGGCTTAAAGCCGATATGACACATAAGGAAACACAAGACTTCACGGTTGAGGTTTTAAATCACATGCGTGAACGCCTTTCCGACTATCAGGAACAGTACGGCGACCTTTACAACCTTGAAGCAACTCCGGCAGAGAGTACATCCTACCGTCTTGCAAAGCACGACAAGAAACACTATCCCGAAATCATTACCGCAAACGAAAACGGTACTCCTTACTATACCAATTCTTCTCATTTGCCGGTAGGTTACACCGAGGATATCTTTTCTGCTCTTGATATTCAGGACGAACTCCAAACCCTTTATACTTCGGGTACGGTATTCCATGCCTTCTTGGGTGAAAAATTACCCGATTGGCAGGCGGCTGCAAATCTTGTCCGCAAGATTGCCGAAAATTATCGCTTACCTTACTATACAATGTCACCGACCTATTCTGTATGTAAAAACCACGGCTATATTGCCGGCGAACAGTTTACCTGCCCCGAATGCGGCGAAAAGACCGAGGTTTACAGCCGTATCACCGGTTATTACCGTCCGGTACAGAACTGGAATGACGGTAAGGCGCAGGAATATCAAGACCGTAAGGTTTATAACATCGCAAATTCAAAACTTACCCACGACGGTACGGTTTGCAATAACTGCGAGGACAAGGGTGAAGCAAACGACAACACCCTTTCAGACGGTATATATCACTTTGCTACCGCAACCTGTCCGAATTGCAAAATTGCCGCAAGTATTCTTGACAAGCAGGGTGTTGTATTTGAAAAGATT
>JAZLFY010000154.1:0-2593 GCA_045616025.1 Acutalibacteraceae bacterium
TTTCCTTTGAAATAAGAAAAATAACGCAAAACGATGAGATTTCACAAACAAACCCCGAAATGATAAGAGAACGGCTTGACTTATTGCGTAATCTTATGTTAAAATACGGCGGCACCGAACAAAAAGTTCTTGAATATCTTGAAAATGCCAAAGTGGAACTTGAAAGTATTGTGGGCGCCGAAGACAGAATTAAAGAATTATCCGTATTACTTGATAAATCAACCGAACGGCTTGTTAATTTGGGCGAAATTTTAACAAACACAAGAAAGAAAGCTTCTGTTTCTTTCTCAATAAAAGTTACAAATACACTTTTAGATTTAAATATGCCCGATGCAGAATTTTCAACCGATATTAAGCAGGGGAAATACACCAAAAACGGTTGCGATATTGTTGAATTTTTGATTAAAACCAATGCAGGGGATACACAAAAACCGCTTTGTAAAATTGCTTCAGGCGGCGAACTTTCCCGTGTTATGCTCGGAATTAAAAGTGTTCTTGCCGATAAGGACGATGTTGATACCCTTATTTTTGACGAAATTGATACCGGAATAAGCGGACGCGCCGCCGATAAGGTCGGTGTTCAACTTAAATATGTTTCGGGTTGCAGGCAGGTTATTTGTGTAACTCATTTAGCGCAGATTGCGGCTTATGCACAAAACCATTTGCTTATTGAAAAAAGTGTAAATAACGATAAAACATATACAAAGGTTATAACACTTGATACCGAACAAAGAATTAAAGAACTTGCCCGTATTATGTCGGGCGGCGAATTAACGGATAATTTATATAATTCCGCAAAAGAATTATTGGATAGGAGTAGATTTTAAAATGGGAATTTATGAAGAATTGGTGGCACGCGGACTGATAGCGCAGGTTACCGACGAAAAGGAGATAAAAGAACTTATTAACAACGGCAAAGCAAAGTTCTATATCGGTTTTGACTGTACGGCGGACAGTTTAACGGCAGGCCATTTTATGGCACTTACCTTAATGAAGCGTCTGCAAATGGCAGGGAATACTCCCGTTGCATTAATCGGCGGCGGAACAACCATGATAGGTGACCCGAGCGGCAGAACAGATATGCGAAAAATGCTTACCCGTGAAGATATTGAATACAATGCTTCCTGTTTTAAAAAGCAAATGGAAAAATTCATTGATTTTTCCGACGGCAAAGCAATTATGGTTAATAATGCCGATTGGCTTTTAGACCTTAATTATGTTGAGGTTTTGCGTGAAGTTGGCGCCTGTTTCTCGGTAAACAATATGCTCAGAGCCGAGTGCTATAAACAGCGTATGGAAAAAGGACTCAGTTTCTTTGAATTTAACTATATGATAATGCAGTCTTATGACTTTTATCATCTTTTCAAGACCGAGGGTTGCAATATGCAGTTCGGTGGTGACGACCAGTGGTCAAATATGCTCGGCGGTACAGAACTTATCAGAAAGAAACTCGGTAAAGATGCGTATGCAATGACAATAACACTTCTTACCGACTCTCATGGCAAGAAAATGGGTAAAACGGCAGGAAATGCAGTTTGGCTTGACCCGAAAAAGACAAGCCCTTACGATTTTTATCAGTATTGGCGCAATGTCGGGGACGCCGATGTTATGAAATGTATTAGAATGCTTACATTTTTACCGCTTGAACAAATCAACGAAATGGATAAATGGGAAGGTCAAAAGTTAAACGAAGCAAAAGAAATTCTTGGCTTTGAACTTACCAAAATGGTACACGGTGAAGAAGAGGCAAGAAAAGCGCAGGATACCGCCCGTGCCGTATTTGCAGGGGCAGGCAGTCACGATAATATGCCCACCGTAAATCTTAATGCAGATGAATTTACAGACGGTAAAATCGGTCTTTTAAAGGTTATGGTAAGCGGTGAAATGGCTTCTTCAAACGGTGAGGCAAGACGCCTTGTTCAACAAGGTGGTGTTTCGGTAAACGACAATAAAATCACCGACCCGTCATTTGCATTTTCACTTGATGACTTTAAGCAAGATGTAATTATCAAAAAGGGTAAAAAGAGTATAATTAAATTTGTTGTAGAGTAAAAAATAAGGCGACACACAAAAGTATGTCGCCTTATTTTTATCCATTAATTAAATCGTTCATATTGTATAATCCGGCATTTTTGTTATGTATGAACTTTGCGGCGGAAATTGCACCGCGGGCAAAAATCTCTCTTGACTGTGCTGTGTGGGAGAGTGTTATCACCTCGTCCTTACCGGCAAAGATAACATCGTGTTCGCCGACTATTGTACCGCCGCGGACAGAGTGAATACCGATTTCTTTTTCGGTGCGCTTTGCCCGTTTTGAGTGACGGTCATATTCGTACATATAACGGTTGCCACACTCCTCGTTAATACTATCGGCAATCATAAGTGCCGTTCCTGACGGAGAATCAAGTTTTTGATTATGATGCTTTTCAACAATTTCAATATCATAATCAAGACCTAATTTCTTGGCTGTCTGTTTTGCAATATTACAAATCAGATTTACACCAAGCGACATATTTGCCGAACGGAAAACAGGCACAGTATTTGCAAACTCTTTAATTTGTTCAATTTGACTTTGCTTATAACCCGTTGTGCA
>JAZLFY010000155.1:0-11545 GCA_045616025.1 Acutalibacteraceae bacterium
TTTGATTTTCTTATTTCTTCAAAGGTTATATCTTCACCGACAGCGGTATCGGTTACCGCCTTAATGCCGGTTGAAAGTATAGTTTTAATTTCATTATCAAGTATGTTACGGGGCAAACGGTAGGAGGGTATTCCGTAACGGAGCATACCGCCCAACTGTTTTCTTTTATCGTAAACGGTTACCTCGTGTCCCATAAGGGAGAGATAATATGCCGCCGTAAGTCCCGACGGGCCACCGCCGATTACCGCAACATGCTTACCCGTTTTTTTGTTACATTCGGGTGCAGGAACATCCTTTGCATTATCAACTGCCCTGCGTTTAAGCGCACGGATATTCACACTGTCATCCACCATATTTCTACGGCAATGCAGTTCACACGGACATTCGCAGACAAGTGCGCAGGCAGACGGGAAAGGGTTGTCCTTTCTTATAAGACGTACCGCATCTTTATAATTGCCCGAATTTACAAGCGCGATATAACCGGGTATATCAACATGTGCAGGGCAGAAAGCCACACAGGGTACTGCCTCGCCGTAGTGGGTTTGACATCTTTTATTTTCAATGTGGGAAACAAATTCGTCCCTAAACGCCTTAACACTTTGAAGTGCCACACGAGCCCCCTCAAACCCGATTGCACAGTCGGCGGTTTTCATTATATTTTCCGCCGTATCTTCAATAAGTTTTAAATCGGACATTTCCGCCTTACCGTCAAGCACCTTTTCAAGTAATGTGTAAAGCACATAAAGTCCGCTTCGGCAGGGTGTACACTTGCCACAACTCTGTGACGAGCAAAGGCGGACAAACGACGCCGCCGTATCAACGGGGCAAGAAGATGCCGTATCGGCGGTAATCCGGCGCATCATATCGTTATAAAGCGCAGAAACATCATTTCTGTCGCGTTTCTTGTTTTCCAAACTTAAAAGGCCCATTAAAATTCTCCTTTGGGGTAGCTGCTAATATTATTCTATCATAAAGTTATCATATATGAAAGATGTTTTTATCATCCAAAAAATACTAAAAGATTTTCCAACAGTTCATCGGTTTCGTCATAAATGGCATGCCCGCCAAGCGAAAATTCAACAAGTTCGCAACCGAGAATTTTCTGAATTTCAACCGATGCCTCAAACGACAGTGCCTTATCCCCTTTTGCACCGTAAATAATAACGGGGCAGGTTATGGCGGAAATCTTATCACTTGAATCATATTTAAGCGCCGCTTGATTAAACACCCTGAACCGTTCAATTTGTTCGGGTGTTCCGCCATTTTCAGTTGCTTTGAACTGACTTTTGAATTTAAGGAAATATTCTTTCGAATAAACCCTGCTTGATACATCACGGTTAAGAGCGACAACATCGCCGGCAGACGACAAACCGTACCATGTTTTAAAGGTTTCGTTGCTAACCTTATTCGGTTTGCAAAGGGTTGCCGCCAATCCGAGTTTTTTAACGGCTTCTTTATGTTCGGCGGCAAGCAAAAGTCCTACCATACCGCCAAGTGAACAACCCAAAATGTATGCCTCTTTAATGCCGAGTTTTGAAAATGCCTCCAAAACATCGTTTGCCATATCCTCAACCGTAAAGCCGTCGGGCATATATTCTCTGTAATCGAGAAGATATACGGTGAATTTTTCGCAGAAAAAATGATAACGCTTTTCAATAATATCCGCCATGGGATATACCGGCGCAACACTCATGCCCGGCAATATTACCATTTTTCTGTCCCCACTACCGAAAACGGAACATTTAAGTTCACCGTTCGATAATTTAACCGTTTTGACTACCGCCAAGATTTACCCTTCCTTTTTGCTTTTCGCTTTTTAATGTTTTTTCATTAACCATACCCAGTTTCTTTGCACGGTTCAAAAGTGAAAACTGTATTAAAAACTGGTCCATACCGGTTACAAGAAAGTCGATAAGTACATCACATGTAAGTGCGATTGCCAAAGAATTTATCGGAATATTTAACATTGAAAAAAGCACAACATAGGTTGTAAGCGCGCCGCCCGGGATAGGCGGAGTTGCAACCGCAAGAATACCGCAACAGAAAAACATAAGAATAAACCATGTAAGCGAAATGCTTACTTTATTACTTTCGGCAAAATACAGTGATAAAATCGTAAAATACAATGCCGTAGTCGGTTTAAATGTTACCATACCGAGCGGCAAGCCGAAAGAGGTTACCGTATCGCTTATACCGAATCGCTTTTTACAGTTTTCGGAATTTGTGCCGAAAGCCGCCGCAGAAGATGCCGTTGTAAAGGCAATGAAAAAGGTTGAAATACCTTTTCTGCATAATAAATGCGGACTGACACGGTTTTTTGCCGAAGTTATAAGTATGAAAACCAAAGCATACAGCAATATTGAAGCAATTATTAATACAATAAGTTTACCTATTCCGGCAAGTTTTGAAAATGTATCCGACCAAATCATAGACACAATAACAATAAAGATAAAATACGGAACAAGTTGACTGATAAACTCAATTAAAAACTGTACTATGTGGTTTATTTCCTCAACAGCTCTTGCAATTGCCGTTGTCTTTCTGCCCAAAAAGAGCATTGCAACACCGATTACAACCGCAAGAAAGATAATTTGCAGGGTGTTACCTTCAACAAACGGAGAAAAAATATTTTTCGGAATTATGCCGATTATCATTTTAAAAATCTCATAAATCTGTCCGCCGGAAGAAACTTTTGAAGAAAACTTTAATGTAAAGAAGGGCAATGCAAAAATTCCGCCGGCAATAACGGCAATATAAACACCGCCGATAAACCCGATAAGCATTCTTCTGCCCAACCGTTTAAGGGTTGCGGCATCACCGATACCGTAAATACCCCATGCGACCGACAAGAATATCATAGGTCCTGCAATACACCCGAGTATATTTAAAAAGGTTTCGTGCAAGGGTGTTAAAACAGTACCCAAAATCAAGTTTCGTGTGGTAACCGGAAGCAAAAGCCCGAGCAAACCGACAGCAACAGCACTGATTACGGCAACTATTAATTTAAAGAAAATTCCCTTTTTTTGTTTCTTTGCCTTAAAGGTGTAGGAATTAACATCGTCATAAACATATTCGGGAGAAAGCCCTAAATTTTTAAGGATTGCTTCACCGAAAAAGCCGTTTTCTTTTTCGGCACTTACATAGGCGTTATACGGTCTGCCCTCTACCTGAACGGTTACAAAGGGCCTGAAAAATTTAACGCCCGTAATTAATGTGATTTTTTTGCCGCGGAAGTTTTCAAGGCAGTTAAAGAGAACCTCCTCAACCGACAAGGCAGTCCGCAAACAGTCATTTTTAGCCACCTTGTTTTTTTGGAGAAATTCTTTTGCCTTCTCTGAAAAAACATCAATCTGTTCTTCGGTTAGGGTTGCTTCGTAAATCTCACTGCTTTTCGCCATAATACTCCTTTATGTTTATACTCGTTCAGCAAATATATGTAGTACACATTTTGCTTATATTTATTTTATTATATATTACAAATTGATATTTATCAAGATTTTTTTGTTTAAATTTGACTTAATTCATACTTTACATTTAGAATTATCTGTGATACAATGCCGAAAAAAGAAAAAAGGATGGTTTTTTTGAAAGTCGGACTGATAGTCGCAATAGAAACCGACTCGATTTTTGATTATTATAAAAGCATTGAAACACTTGAAAGCCCTGTGGGTTTTAAGGTTTACCGTGTTATAAAAAACAACAATGAAATTTACATTGTTCATACCGGTATGGGAGAAATCGCATCCTCTTCTGGTGTTCAGTATGTCATAACAAAGTTTAATGTACAACTTATCGTAAATTTCGGTGTTGTCGGCGGACTTACCGATAATATGAAGAAGCACCGCATATGCGTTGTTGACCGGGTTGTTCATTTCAGATACGACTGTTCGGAGTTTTTAGACCTTAAAATCGGTCAGGTTGACGGCAAAGAGTCAATTTTTATAAAACCCGACCAAGCGCTTATTGAAAAGGTGCTTGAAATCTGCCCCGAACTGACCCGTGCCACCTGCTGTTCTTCCGATAAATTTGTTTCAAAGGCGGAAGACAAATCCCGGTTGCACAAAGATTTTGAGGGGGATGTTTGCGATATGGAATCTGCCGGAATAGTCCTTACAAGCGAGGCAAACGGTATTCCGTGTATTTTGCTTAAAGCCGTTGCCGATTCCCTTTTAGGTGGTGCAAAAGAATTTTTTGCCGAACTTAAAGCGGCAAGCGATGTTTGTCTTGAAGTGACCGACAAGATTATAGGAATACTTTAAAATATTCTTGTTTATTCATGTGTTTAATGATATAATAGTATAAAATGGGAGGTGATTAGTGTGACCGAGCAGGAAAAGGCGGAGATATATCCGAAATTTCACGACAAGATTTTGGGGTATCTGACATCACGGCTTAACGATACCGTTTTGGCAGAAGATTTATGCGCCGATGTTTTTTTGAAAGTTTATGAAAAAATAGATACTTTTGACAGCGAAAAGTCATCCCTTTCCACCTGGATTTATACGGTTACACGAAACACCCTTACCGATTATTTCAGGACAAGAAAGGTAAATTCCGAAATCCCCGAAACACTGGCGGCTGACTTTTCGGTAGAGGAAACAGTTGCCAACAACGAAACACTTGAACTTCTTGCAGAAGGGCTTGAACAACTTGACGAAAGAGAACGGAATATTATAATTCTTCATTACTATTCGGGGTTTACTTTAACCGAAATTTCCGAAAAAATGGGAATTTCTTATTCCTATGTAAAGGTGCTTCATAACAAAGCACTTAACAGTCTTAAAAATTATTTTTAAAAATTGTAGCCATTTATACCGCACATTCGTATAAATGATTGACCGTCTAAAATAAAAAGGTGATGACATGGAAGAAAAACTGAAATTGCTTTTCGATTTTCAGCGTTTTGAAAAGAACGAAAAAGTTGAAAAGTTTATTGAAAAAACAAACCAAAGTTCACGCGTGGAACTTTCGGAGTTTGACCTTTCCATGATTTCTGCCGCAGGAACTGACGATATGTAGGACCAAAACGGCGAAAAAACACTTTTTGACTTAGTTTCAAGTGAAGACGAAAATAGTGAAAACAACCCACAGACTTAAAAAATTCCCTGCTTTTGCAGGGAATTTTTTTTACATATTTTTAAGATTTGAAAGACAGTCAAGTGCCTTATAAAGTGTTTCGTCCTTTTTGGCAAAATGCAAACGAATTATATTGTTTACATTCTCTTTAAAGAAGGAACTGCCGGGCACCGCCGCAACACCGACTTTATCTATCATATCAAGACAAAAATCGACATCCGACTGACCTTTTTTAAGATATGGTGAAATATCGGCAAGTACGAAATATGCGCCCTGCGGGTCGGTAAACGGAATACCCAAATCTTTCAGTCCGCCGGTGAAAATTTGTTTCATATGGGCATAGTGCGCCGCAAAATCAACATAATAACTGTCGGGCATATTAAGACCGACAACCGCCGCTTCCATAAGGGGTGAAGCCGCACCGACAGCATTAAAATCGTGGTACTGTTTTATTCTGTCCATAAGGTGCTTGGGTGCTATTGCATAGCCTAGTCGCCAACCGGTTATTGAATAGGTTTTTGAAAGACTTGAACAACTTACCGTTCTTTCCCACATACCCTCAATACTGTTCATATAAGTATGCTTATGTCCTTCGTAAACGATATGCTCGTAAACCTCGTCCATAATGCAATATGTATCATACTTAATGCAAAGTCCGGCAATAAATTCAAGTTCTTCCTTTGTAAATACTTTACCGCTCGGATTAGAGGGGTTGCAGATAAGTATTGCCTTTGCGCCCTTTTTAAAGGCATCTTCAAGCACGGCGGGGTCGAAATTAAATTCGGGCGGAACAAGAGGTACGAAAACCGCTTCACACTGTGCAAAAACCGCCTGCGCATAGTAGTTTTCAAAGTAAGGAGAAAACATAATAATCTTATCGCCCGGGTTAGTCAGAGCAAAAATGGTGTCCACCATTGCCTCGGTTGAGCCGATTGTTACGACCATATCGGTATCGGGGTTAAGTGTTCTGCCCATAAATCTTCCGGCTTTTTTTGCCAGCGCCTGACGGAAATTGGGCGCACCCATGGTAATCGGGTATTGGTGAGGCCCTATTCCCGAAATTTCGGCAAGACGGTCGGTAATTTCTTTGGGCGGATCAAAATCCGGAAAGCCCTGAGATAAATTTATTGCGCCTTTTTCTACGGAAATTCTGGTCATTCTGCGAATTACCGAATCGGTGAAATACTGATTTTTTCTGCTTAATTCCTGCATGTTTTACTCTCCTTTATTTCAAATCTTCAACGGTTTCGCTTTTAATACCGTTATCTCTTAAAAACTTTTCAAGCGCCGCATTATCCGACACTTTAAGTACCATATGCGCCGATTTATCGGCATTACCGAATACCGAGTACATATAATTAACATCAATTCCGTTGTCGGTCATTTGACGAAGCAGTTTTGCAAGACCGCCCGGTTTGTCGGGAACGGACACGGCAACAACATCATTTGTGTCAACAATAACACCGCCGTTTTGAAGTGCTTGCTGTGCCTTCCCGCTATCGTCAACTATCATACGGAGTACGCCGTAATCGGAAGTTTCGGCAATAAAGAGTGCGCGCAAATCAACCCCGTTTTCAGACAAAATATCGGTTATATCGGCAAGCGCACCCGAACGGTTTTCTATAAAAGCAGATATTTGTTTAAGCATATTGCACCTCCGTTAAATTTTGCGTTTATCAATCACACGGACGGCTTTACCCTCGCTTCGTGTGATTGATTTCGGTGTGACAAGACGCACCTTAACATAAATTCCGAGCATTGTTTTAAGCGCCGCAACAAGTTTCTTTTCCTTTTCGGTAATGGCGCCCAGATTATCCGAGAATAAATCTTTGGTCATTTCAACCAAAACCTCAATGGTATCGGTTGTGCCGACACGGTCAACAATTATCTGATAATTTGAGGAATAACCCTCCTCGATAAGTACGGTTTCGATTTGTGAGGGGAATACATTTACACCCTTTACAATAAGCATATCATCGCTTCTGCCCATCGGCTTGCACATTTTTATAAATGTTCTGCCGCAGGAACACTTTTCGTCACTTAAAACACAAATATCCCTTGTGCGGTAACGAAGCAGAGGAAATGCCTTTTTGGTAAGGGATGTAAAGACAAGTTCACCCTTTTCGCCGTAGGGTAAAACCTCCCCTGTGTCGGGATTGATTATTTCGGCGATAAAATGGTCTTCATTAATGTGCATACCGTTTTGTTCACTGCATTCAAAAGCAACACCCGGACCGCCGAGTTCGGTAAGTCCGTAAATATCGTATGCCTTAATGCCGAGCGATTTTTCAATATCCTTGCGCATTTCTTCACTCCATGCTTCCGCACCGAAGATACCGCATTTAAGGTGAATTCTGTCTGACAGTCCTTTTTCGTTTATGTTTTCACCCAAATATGCCGCATAGGAGGGTGTGCAACAAAGCACGGTAGTACCGAGGTCTTCCATAAATTGAAGTTGTCTTTCGGTATTGCCCGAGGACATGGGCATTGTAAGTGCGCCGATTTTATGACTTCCGCCGTGAAGTCCTGCGCCGCCGGTGAAAAGACCGTAACCGAAAGCAATTTGGCAGACATCGTTCTTTTCCGCCCCTGCCGCCGTAAGCGCCCTTGCGCAACAGTCTTCCCACAAATCAACATCGCCCTGCGTATAAAATGCAAGTACCCTTTTACCTGTTGTACCCGATGTTGAGTGAACACGGACACACTCGCTCTTTTCCGTACCCATAAGTCCATATGGGTAGGCATCCCTTAAATCCGCTTTTGAAAGAAAGGGTAATTTATGCAAATCTGTTACACCCGATATATCGTCGGGTGTAACACCCTTTTCCTCCATTTTTTTGCGGTAATAAGGGACATTTTCCCATACGTGAAGTACCTGTTCTTTAAGCCGTTTATCCTGCAAAACATTCAGTTCTTCACGGCTTTGGCACTCTATTTCTTTTTGGTAATATTTATTCATACTATTCACCGCGTCCGAGCGCAAATGCACGCTTGTTCATATCAACAAATTTTTCATTTACACTTTCTTCTATTGCCTTTTCCCACTCTTCTTTTGAAAAGTCGAAATACTTTGAAAGTTTGCCGAGCAAGACAATATTAACCGCCTTTTGCGAGCCGGCTTGTTCGGCAAGAGCCAAAGCATCAAAAGCCACAACATTAAGTCCCTCGCCCTGCATTTTTTCTACAAGATTTTCGGGATATTTTGCCGCACCGGCAATAACCGGCATCGGGTTAATCTGTTGGGTATTGGTAAGCAATATTCCGTCTTTTTTGAGGAATTTCATATTTCTTGCCGCTTCAAGCAGTTCAAAAGAGAGAATAAAATCGGCTTCGCCCTCATCAATTACGGGGGAATAAACCTTTTCACCGAAACGGACATAGGTGGTAACACTTCCGCCGCGCTGACTCATTCCGTGAACTTCGCTTACCTTAACGTCGTAACCGTTATTAAGAAGTATTCTGCCGAGCAATTTACTTGCAAGCAGTGTTCCCTGACCGCCGACACCGACAATCATTATGTTTTTTGTTTCCATATCATTTGTCCTCCCTTTTACCGAGAGCATCCTTTTTACAAAGTTGCGCACAAACTCCGCAACCCGTACAAAGTGTATTATCTATAACCGCTTTTTTATCCTTAATGCTTATTGCAGGACAACCTACCTGCATACAAGCTGTACAACCGATACATTTATCGGGGTTTGCAACAATGGGGCCTGCGTGTTTAACATATTTAAGCAGTGCGCACGGTCTTCTTGAAATGATAACCGACGGTTCGTCAATTTCTGTTTCACGCTTTATAACCTCATCACACTCGTTAAGATTATACGGGTCGACAACACTTACACGGTTAATTCCCACCGCTTTACAAAGTGCTTCAAGGGATACCTTACTTGCGACATCACCTTTAAGATTATAACCCGTGGTCGGGTTTTGCTGATGCCCTGTCATACCCGTAATGGAGTTATCAAGAATAATTACGGTGGAATTTGAATTATTGTATGCAATATTTACAAGTCCCGTAATTCCCGAATGCATAAAGGTTGAGTCACCTATTACCGCCACGGTTTTATGTTTGCCGCCGTCGGCTTTGTTAAAGCCGTGAAGCCCCGAAACCGAAGCACCCATACAAATTGTAGAATCAATGGCGGCAAGGGGCGCTACTGCGCCTAATGTATAACAACCGATGTCGCCCAAAACGGTGAGTTTATTTTTCTTTAAAGTGTAAAAAAGTCCTCTGTGCGGACAACCTGCACACATAACGGGAGGACGGGCAGGAAGTTCCTCGCCTACCTCTTTGCCGCTGTGAACAGGCATGCCCAATTTTTCGGCAACAATATTTCTTGTAAGTTCACCGCAGAGTGAAAACAGTTCTTTGCCGCTTGCCTTAACACCGATGTTATTTAAGTGATTTTCAATTACCGCGTCAAGTTCTTCAATTACGATTACACGGTCTACACCCTTTGCAAAATCTTTGATTTTGTTTACGGGAAGCGGATTTATCATACCGAGTTTTAAAACGGGATATGTATCGCCGCAAACCTCTTTTACATATTGATAGGATGTAGAGGAGGTGATAATTCCGACTGTGGTGTCCTTACCCTTTTCAATACGGTTAAGGGGTGTGGTTTCGGCAAGTGCGGTAAGCCGTGCCGTTCTTTCTTCAACAATCGGATGGCGCTTTCTTGCCATACCCGGCATCATAACATATTTACCGATATTTTTTTCGTAATCTTTATCGCTTATGTCTACTCTGTCGCCCTCCTTGACAATGCTTTGCGAGTGGGCAACACGGGTACACATTTTAATAATAACCGGAGTGTCATATTCTTCGGAAATTTCGTAAGCCGCTTTTACAAATTCGAGCGCTTCTGTACTGTCGGACGGCTCAAGCATGGGCAGTTTTGCCGAAACGGCATAATGACGGGAATCCTGCTCGTTTTGGGAAGAGTGCATACCGGCATCATCGGCAACACCGATAATCATACCTGCATTTACGCCCGTATATGAAATGGTGAAAAGCGGGTCGGCGGCAACATTAAGTCCTACATGTTTCATACCGCAGAAACTGCGTTTTCCTGCAAGGCAAGCACCGAAAGCACTTTCCATTGCAACCTTTTCGTTAGGCGCCCATTCGGCATAAATTTCATTGAATTTTGCCGCTTCTTCGGTTATTTCGGTACTCGGAGTTCCGGGGTAAGACGAAACAAAGGAGCAACCTGCTTCGTAAAGTCCCCTTGCAAACGCCTTGTTACCAAGCATTAAAGTTTTCATATATTATCCCCCTATTTTAATTATCTTCTATTGAATCGCCGATAGAGTCTTTTGCCAAAACGGTTACGGTTTTATCGTAACACGAAAAGACATAATCAACATGTTCTTTTTCGGGTGCTTTGGTAATTATGCTTACAAGCGGTACAATAATCAGTCCCGCTATCATACAGAAAGCACCTGCATTTATCGGTGAGCGAAGCACTTCGGGCATTATGCTCGGGAAAAGGATATCCGCCACCATAAAGATAACCGAAAAGGCAAAATTTACCCAGACGGAAGCCACGGTGGTGCGTTTCCAGTAAAGCCCGTATAAGAATGGCGCTAAGAATGCACCTGCAAGTGCGCCCCACGAAATACCCATAAGTTGTGCGATAAATGTAACACTTGATTTGTACTGCATAATTGCAATAACAACCGAAATGAGAATAAATACAACAATAAGAAGTCGCATTATAAGAAGTTGCGATTTTTCGCTCATATCCTTTTTGAACTTATCTTTTATAAGGTCAAGAGTAAGTGTTGAACTTGAAGTAAGCACGAGCGAGGAAAGTGTTGACATTGATGCCGAAAGCACCAAAATAACAACAATGGCGATAAGAAGCGGTGATAAATCGGAAAGCATTGTGGGAATAATTGAGTCAAAGCCGTTCTTTGCAACATCAATTTTATCGGAGAACAGTCTTCCGAAGCCCCCGAGGAAATAACATCCGCCTGCAACAACTGCGGCAAAAACGGTGGAAATTATCATTCCTTTGTTGATTGCCTTTTCGCTTTTGATGGCATAGAATTTCTGCACCATTTGCGGAAGTCCCCAAGTGCCCAGTGAAGTCAGAATTACCACGCCCAAAAGGTTTAAAGGGTCGGGGCCGAAAAACGATGCAAACACACCGGGAGTTTCCGATACAGAAGCATCCGAAACCCTGCCGAGTCCGTCAAGCGCCGCCATAAAGCCGCCCTGACCTTTCAGCACCGCCGCAATAACGGCAATTATGCCGAAAATCATTATAATTCCCTGAATAAAATCGTTAATGGCGGTTGCCATATATCCGCCTGCAATAACATAAACACCCGTAAGTACCGCCATAACTATTACGCATACCGAATAGTCAATGTTAAACGCCATACCGAAAAGACGGCTTAAACCGTTATAAAGCGAGGCGGTATAAGGAATAAGGAATATGAAAATTATTACCGAGGA
>JAZLFY010000156.1:0-2576 GCA_045616025.1 Acutalibacteraceae bacterium
AGATATAATTTATGCGCATAAAAAAGCGGCGTATCCATATTTCCGTGTAATTCAATGTTACACCATGCGGTTAAATCTGTAATATAAACGCCATTAAGTCCTTCACATTCGTCAAATGCCCATCTTCCAAATCTTTTAACACTGCTTGGTATTGTAATGCTTGTAAGACCTGTGCAGCCTTCAAATGCATAATCGCCTATATATTTCAAACCGTTTGGCAATAATACTTTTGTAAGTTCAGTATGATTTCTAAAAGCCGAGGCCGCTATACCGACTGTGTCTTGATTAATAATAACAACACTTTGGCATTTGCCTTTATACTTATAAAACGTCTTACCTAAATATACCGGACCGTCCGATTGGTTTTCATACCATCCGGTACCGTCAAAAACATTATCCTCAATTATTACATCATCCGGAATTTTGATTGAGGTAAGTGAGATACAATTTTCAAAAGCCAATTCGTAAATCTGTTTTACGCTATTCGGTATAACAACACTTGAAAGCCAATAGCAGTTTGAAAACGCCCGTGAACCTATGCTTGTAACACTGTTAGGTATAGTAACTTTCACAAGACCGTTGTTATAATAAAACGCATCTCCGGTAATCTGGGTTGTCCCCTCTTTTATTACTACTTCGCTTGGACAATCCCCCTTATATTTATAAAACACTTTTCCGATATACACGGGACCGTTAGGCAAATTATTATACCATTTTGTATTGCCGAACGCTTCAAATTCAACGCAAATAATACTATCCGGCAAATTGATTTCAGAAAGCGAAGTGCAGTTGTAAAACACTTCTGATTCTATTGTCTTTATTTTGTCTCCGAATGTAACTGATATAAGGTTTTTACAGTCTGCAAATGCAGCATATCCCAAAGTCTCTAAGCCGTTACCTATTGTAACGATTTTAAGACAGTCCAATTCAAAAAAAGCATGATGGCCTATATATGTTACACTGTCCGGAATATTAATAGATTCAATAGAATCACAATCCATAAATGCTTCTTCTTGTATTTCTTCAAGCCCGTTTCCGAAATCTATATTTTTTAATGCCGTACATCCTCTGAATGCCTCTGAGCCAATCATTTTTAAACTGTTCGGTAATAATAAACTTGTAAGTGATGTGCACCAGTTGAAAGTGCTCCATCCAATTTCAATTAGCCCATTACCAAAAAAAACATTGTTAAGAGCAGTACAATTCGAGAATGCTTCACTCCCTATACTGACAATGTTATCATGAATTGCAATTTCGGTTAATGATACACAATTACTAAAAGCACTATCTCCAATATACTTGACATCTTTTCCGATAGATACCTCTTTAACTTTTGAACAACCGCCAAAAGCATTATCACTGATGTTTTTAACGCCGTCTTCAATAATTATCCTTTTAATTTGATTAATGTAACCCGCCCAAGGTACTAATTTGTAACCGTAATCACTCATTATACCGCTGCCGCTTATTACCAAAGTATCATTAAAATAAATATAATAAAAAAGCTCACCGGTTTCGCCGCAAACTCTCGTTTGTCCGCATACATTACAAACTGTATCAAGATTATTATCGTAAATATGATTGCTTAAATCTGTTTTGTATCCGCATACTGAACATTCATGCCAGTGATTTTGGTAATCAGAACACCAAGCGGTTTTATATGAATGGGTTGTAGTTCGTATATATCCGCAATTATTACATGTTGTATCGCATGAATTATCATAAATATGTGTTATTTCAGTTTTCACATATCCGCAAATATTACAAGTAGCATCACAGTCATTATCGTAAATATGGTTGTTAAGATCCACTTTATCTTCACAGACCGAACATATATGCCAGTGTTGTTTTTCATTTTTTGTATATTCAGAATTGCACTTATGACCGTCAATATCACAGACGAAATATTTGGTTGCATTAGTTAAGCTTGAGTTGTAAGAATCTATTTTAATCTTATTCCATTTTTCTTGTGTACCTTTATAATAAACCGTTGAAAGTGCGGTACACCCGTCGAATGCATATTGCCCTACACTTGTTACACAGTTTGGTATTGTTATACTTGTAAGTCCGGTGCAATATTCAAATGCACCATAAGTTATACTTGTTACGCCATTTCCTATTGTAATGCTTGTAACTCCGCTGCAATGGGAAAATGCAGAAGCGCCTATTTTTGTTACACCGTTTCCTATTGTAATGCTTGTAAGTGCGGTGCAATTGTAAAATGCATACCTGCCTATACTTATTACACTATCCGGTATTACCAAATCGGTTATTTCTTTTCCGTTTAAATATAAATGATGTGCATAGTAAAGTGGATTGGCATCATTGCTACCAAAAGATATTTTACACCATGCCGAAAGATCTGTTATATTTACCCTTGTAAGTCCGGTGCAACCGTCAAATGCCCAACTGCCTATACTTGTAACACTGTTTGGTATTTCTACACTTGTAAGTCCGGTGCAACCGTAAAATGCATAATCGCCTATACTTTTTACACTGTTTGGTACTTCTATACTTGTAAGTCCGGCGCAACCGTAAAATGCACGATTGCCTATACTTGTTACACTGTTTGGTAT
>JAZLFY010000157.1:0-4105 GCA_045616025.1 Acutalibacteraceae bacterium
GACCGCTTGGCCTCCGACTTGCTGCCGCCGTTTTTACCTTCAAGGAGATTTTTGCCTCCTGTGATGGTGCCGCCCGACATATTCATTGTGCCCGCTCTGTTATTTTTTGTACTGTATTCAGTGGATATATTGCCGGCAGAAATGGTTGCGGTACCGTTTGAAATAGTGCCGCCCGACATATTGATTACACCGACGGAATTAACATAAATATTACCGCCGTAGCCACCGTTTCTTCCGATAGTGCCGTCATCTTTTTCATATTCAAGCGCTATTGCCTGACCGTCTTTAATTTCACCACCATACAAGTTTAACACACCGCCGACAAAAACATTACCGCCGAGTCCGCCGTGCATTTTTATTGCATTAGTCTTGGTGTCAAGATATTTATTACTCTTTGTCTTACCGCCGACAACAGCACCGCCGTACATATTAAATGTACTGTTATTAGGTACATTAATGGTAGAGCCGTTAAGTTGGTTGATATAGTCACTTGAATCAAGTGTACCGCCGTATAAACTGAATGTACCATAGCGAACCCAAACACATATACCTTCGGTTGCGCCTGTACCGTGAGCAACAAATTTACCCACTTTACCCTCACTTGTATCCATAATGGCAAGTTCGGCATTTTTTTCGTGTAACGAATACATACGCTTATCGGTCTTACCGTTAACGGTATGTCCTTTAAGGTCAAGACATAATTTTTGTTCGGCTCTTATATTCATCTGACCGGACAAATCAATATCATTACATAAATAATAATGTTTATAACGGGCACTTGAACGAACAGGAAGACCGTTTTTGCTTGCCCAACCTTTCCACAAAACCTCTTCTTTGCAATGTTCACAGTAAGCCATATAGGTTTCGGTATAGTCCTGTCTGTCAATAATATAAATATGGGTAATATCACCGTTTTCGTTTTCAACACAAACAATTCTGTCGTCCGGTTGCAATGCTTTTACAAGTGTACCCTCGTCACCGCTGTATCCGCTGACATCAATAAGTTTGGTTTTGGATGTCCAGGTAACTTTTTGTTCTACACCACGGAAAGATGAACTTGAATTTGCAAATGCAGTTGTGCCGTTTACTTCACTAACATAGAACATATCGGCAGTAACCTTTAATTTCATATCTTCAAGTGTCTTAATACCGTTAATTGCACCGTCCGAATCAACGGTTATACCGAAAATTCGTTCCCAGTCAACATCCTTTACAACATCTTTATCTTTAATTTTACGGTTAACATGACGACCGTCATCGGTTGCAAGCATAACATGGTACAAATTATCGTCTTCATCAACTTTACGGGTTGTATAACCTGTTGTCGATTCGTCCATAAATTTGCTTCGGTCAATATTCCAGAAAAGACCGTTGGTATTAACTGTTTCCTCATTACCGCTGTTGTTATTCATAACAACTATTGCGGCAGTTGTTCCGCCACCAACAATCAAAACAGCGGCAAGAACGATAAGAAATATTTTATTAGTAATAAATGATAAAAACTTTTTCATATCCATAACCTCCTGTTTTGATTATTTAATACCTTTTAACATACCGACTAATTCTTCTGCAATTTTTTCGGCAGTACCGTTTGCATATCGAGAAGTATCCTTTTCGTAACAATGATTTTCGCAAGCAACCAAGCTTGGCAAATAACCTTCATGACCGTTTGTACACTCCATAATAATGTTCATTTTATACGGTGCATTATCTTTTATAAACATTCCCTGTGTATCGAACATTTCATTTGGACATGTAGCAAATGAAATATCACCTATTTTAAATGCACAAAATTCAAGATTAACAGTTTTCGGAGAAGCGGCTTTGGTTACAATTCCGTTTGCATGATACAAACTGCGCATACCAAACGCCCTTGCCTGTTCGTTTGCTTTTGCATCGTCACCGGTTGAAGTACGAAGTTCACAAACCACCTTTGCAAGACCGACTAATTTATCTTCTGTATGGTCAACATCAATGGTTAATTTTTTTGAAGTAACCTTAATATCACCGGTATCAACTTTTTTAACATTGTCATAATTATCAACAATATACTTTGCAAGTTGTTTTCCGTATTCTCTGTAATCTTTTGTGCAGGTTTCTGACTCTATCTGGCTTCTCGGGTTTATATTACCTGCCGCACCCTGAAAATGAATTACATTACAGTCAAGTTGTTCTTCAACGCTATCTCTGAACATACCGACATAATCGGCGGAGATATCATATTCCATTGAACCGCAGTTCATAGTCGGGTGTGCTTGCCAGTTGGTAAGGAGAATATCTTTTGCGCCTTCACGCTTAAATCTTATAAATTGCATTTCATGGTCGGCTTCTGTTTCGTGACCGACAATGCCCGAAGAATAACTACCGAAGTTATCTCCGGCATAGGTACCGTCTTTGCAAAGATAATGTCTTACAAAGTTAAGTCCCTGAACTTCGGTGCTCCCTATATAAGGAATGGCAGGCTTCAAATCTTTAATGGCATCCTTAACGGCCTCACATACCATTGAAGGTAACTTCATAGCATATCTTAAAATTGTTGCTTCCGCATGATTTGTAAGGTCAGGAGCATTGTGGGTATGTGTTGCCGAAACAAAAATGTTTTTTTGCGGAACACCGGTGACCGTGCTTATGTAACTTCTAATGGTTTGGGCATCTTCATTTGGAACTTTACCAAGGTCAAGAATAGCCGAAATAACCGTTTCACCTTTTTCGTCGGCATAAACTATTGCGTTTGTGTAAATCGGATCAAAATATCCGGTAGACATACGGGTTGAGGTATTACCGAGTCCGGCAAGCGGCACAGATTCGGATGTCATAATTAAAGACCTGCCGAAACCGACACGGAATTCACCCGTTGCCTTTTTATAATCGTAAATTTTGCCCTGCGTTTTTTCACTGTCTCCGCAAGAGCAAAGTATGATTGATAACATAACAACCAAGAAAAGAGATATTATTTTTTTCATATTGTCTGCCTCCTGTTGATAATTTCACTTTTCTATTCAACATTTTATTTTAATTTGTCTTAAATTTCAATACTTTGTGCACATATTAACCTATTTTTTATCGAAAATGACCGAAATTAGGTAGTGCAATTATTAAAAAATGTGTTATTATGGTAACAAAGGAAAAAATAATAATATAAGGCGGTGTTATTTTGAAGTTTTATTATGAAAACAAAGAGCAAATAGAATTTGTTAAAAGAATACACTTGACCGCTCCGTTATGTATGCACCATGCCGTTGAGTTCTTTTATGTTAAAACGGGATCACTTAAAGTTTCTGTTGATACAAACGAGTACCAATTACACGAAGGCGATATTATAACAATATTTCCCGACATTATTCATTCTTATTATGACTGTAAGGGCGAATCGGGATATTTGCTTATAATACCCGTTGATTTGTTAAAATCGTACACTTCATTATTTTCGGAAAAGAAACCAAAGAATCCCGTTATTACAGCTGAAACACTTTCAAAAACCGATGTACCGGAACTTTTTGAAATATTTTATAAGAATATAAATAGTAATAATATTCCTTTTAAAATTGCCTTTGCACAAGCGATTGCCGGAAAACTTTTTGAAAACTATTCTTATGAAAAAGCATCGGTACGATATAACGACAGAATTCGTGAAGTTGTAATGTATATCCACGAACACTATGCCGAAAACCCGTCAAGAAAAACCATTGCACGCGCACTTGGTATGAACGAAAACTATGTTTCAAAGATATTAAGTACAAGACTTCATACCTCACTTGTGCAGTATGTCCGTTCCGTTCAGATACAAAATGCCGCCTATCTTCTACGCAACTCGGATTTATCAATTAAAGAAATTGCCGAAAAATCGGGATTCAATTCACTTAGAAGTTTCAACCGAAACTTTCTTAATAAATTTGAGGTTTCACCTCGAAATTACAGAACATATGCCAAAGATATAACAAATATTGATGAGGAGTAAACATTATGGATTACATTTCAGCAAATGACGAGAGATTTTTCGGAAAAAGCGATAACGAAACAATACAAAATGCTATAAATTATGCAAAAGAGCAAGGTGTTTGTGAGGTTGTTATCCCCCGTATCAACAAAAGGACAAACACAAATG
>JAZLFY010000158.1:0-3316 GCA_045616025.1 Acutalibacteraceae bacterium
GAACACACGGTAAATTATTTTTTTTAGCAAATTCCAAAACGCCGTCAAGCGCTTTCGCATTTGAAAAATCAATTAAAACATCAAATTCGCCTTTAACATCATTAAAAGATGTATAAAAGGGGAAATCGCATTTTGTTTCAAAAGGGTCAACACCGGCAGTAATCTCAATTCCGTCTGTATCTTTTATACAGTCGGCAACCATTTTACCCATCTTACCGCCTGCGCCCGATAAAACTATTTTTAACATCCTTTATCCGCCTTTACTGATTATAATAAACCGCATTCAATTAATTTGGCTTTAAGATTTTTTCTGCCCTCGTCGCTCATTGTAGTTAGCGGCAAACGGCAAGGCCCTGCATCCAACCCTAACATATTCAGTGCTTCTTTTACGGGAATAGGGTTAACATCGCTGAAAAGAGCATTGATAAGTCCTAAATATTTTATTTGAATTTCTGCGGCTTTGTCTTTATCACCGTGCATGAATTCATAACACATATCGTGCATTTGTTTTGGAATAATGTGTGATGCAACTGAAATAACACCGATACCGCCAAGCGACATGATCGGTATAACCTGGTCATCGTTACCCGAATAAATATCAAGATTATCGCCGCAAAGATATTTTGTTTTTGCGATTTCGGAAAGGTCACCGTTTGCTTCTTTAATGGCGACAATATTTCTGTGCTTTGAAAGCTCAAGATAAGTTTCGGGCTTGACACCAACACCCGTTCTTGACGGAACATTATAAATAATAATCGGCTTGTTTACTCTGTCTGCAATATAGGTATAATGCTCTATAAGACCTTTTTGTGAAGTTTTGTTATAGTATGGTGTAACCATTAAAAATGCATCTGCACCCACACTTTCGGCATCTGCACAAAGTTCAACCGAATAAACGGTATCATTGCTTCCCGTACCTGCAATAATCGGTACACGGTGATTTGCCGATTTTACCGCTTCTTCAATTACTTTTATATGTTCGTCATACCGTAAGGTTGACTTTTCACCGGTTGTGCCGCATAAAAGCAAAGCATCAACACCGTCAACAATTTGTTGATTTACAAGAGAATTGAGTCTTTCAAAATTTACACTGCCGTCTTTGTTCATTGGCGTAATAAGTGCTGTTGCAACACCTTCAAAAATTCTGTTTTTCATAATTAATCCTCCTATAAAATTTTATTATAAAAGATTAATCCATATAACCTTTTGCACATAAAAGTTCAGCAAGTAAAACGCCGCCACCTGCCGCACCTCGCAGGGTGTTATGTGAAAGACAGACAAATTTGTAATCGTATTGTGTGTCCTCACGAAGTCTGCCGACCGATATTGCCATACCGTCTTCAAGGTCACGGTGCAGTTTGGTTTGAGGCATATCGTCTTCTTCAAAATAATTGATAAACTGTTTTGGTGCATGGGGCAGGGAAAGTTCCTGCGGAACACCCTTAAAGTTTTTCCAAATCTTAAGAATTTCCTGCTTTTCGGGTTTGTTTTTGAATTTTACAAAAACAGCCGCCATGTGACCGTCCGATACGGGTACACGCAAACACTGTGCCGTAAATGCAGGACGGGTTGAGGGCTTAATTTCGGCGTTTTCAATTTTGCCCCAAATTTTAAGCGGTTCTTTTTCGCTTTTTTCTTCTTCACCGCCGATATAGGGTACAACATTATCAATAATTTCGGGCCATCTTTCAAAGGTTTTTCCTGCGCCCGAAATTGCCTGATAGGTGCATACAAGGCACTTGTCGATTTCATACTGTTTATCAAGCGGGAAAAGCGCCGGAACATAGGACTGTAAAGAACAGTTTGATTTAACCGCAATAAAACCGCGTTTGGTGCCAAGCCTTTTTTTCTGTGCCTTGATAATTTCTGCATGTTCGGGATTAAGTTCCGGAATAATCATCGGAACATCGGGAGTAAATCTGTTTGCACTGTTGTTGGAAATAACGGGGCATTCGTGTTTTGCGTAGTTTTCTTCCAAAGCACGAATTTCGTCCTTTTTCATATCAACGGCACAAAAAACAAAATCAACCATAGAGGTTATTTTGTCAATATCTGCCGTGGCATCCATAATGACAATATCCTTTAAGTTTCCGGGAATAGGGGATGTCATTGCCCATCTTCCGTTAAGTGCATCTTCATATCTTTTCCCCGCTGTTCTTGAACTTGCCGCAAGGCAGGTTACGGTAAACCACGGGTGATCATGTAAAAGTAATGCAAATCTTTGACCAACCATACCGGTAGCACCGATAATTCCGACTTTGTAATTTTTCATTTTTTTCACTCCAAGTAACAAAAGTATTGATTAAAACAAATTAATGTTCTATAATATGTTTACTTATTAATTATATATGTATATTACTTTAAAGTCAATTTTTTTATGGAAAGAAAAGAGCAAATTTATGAAAACAAGTGATTTTTATTACGATTTACCCGAAGAACTTATCGCACAAACCCCGATATATCCACGCGATAATTCAAGACTCTTAACGCTCTCAAAAGAAACGGGTAAAACAGAACATAAAAAGTTTTATGATATTGTTGAATTATTAAACGCAGGTGACTGTCTTGTCCTAAATAATACCCGTGTTTTACCGGCACGGCTTTACGGTACGGCAAAAGATACCGGTGCAGTTGTTGAATTTGTACTGCTTAAGCAGAAGAAAATGAATACTTGGGAAGTTCTTGCAGGTCCGGGTAAAAAAGCAAAAACGGGTAGAGAATTTGTTTTTTCAAATAAACTTTTCGCAAAGGTAATTGATGTATTGCCTGACGGAAACCGGATTATCGAATTTACGGTTGACGGTGAATTCTTTTCGGTGCTTGACGAAGTCGGTCAAATGCCTTTACCACCATATATAAAAGCGAAACTTGATGATAAAGAGCGTTATCAAACGGTTTATTCAAAAGAACTCGGCTCTGCCGCCGCACCAACGGCAGGACTTCATTTTACAAATGAATTACTTGAAAAAATTAAAAGTAAAGGTGTAAAAATTGCCTATGTTACTTTACATGTCGGACTTGGTACGTTCCGCCCTGTAAAGGTTGATAACATTGAAGAACACCATATGCACACCGAAAGTTATTATGTTTCAAAAGAAGCCGCAGATATTATAAATACAACTAAATCGAACGGAGGCAGGGTTATTTGTGTCGGTACTACCGGTTGCAGAACGGTTGAAAGCGTAATGCAGAAATACGGTAAAATCTGTGAATGTTCGGATGATACGGGAATATTTATTTATCCCGGTTATGAATTTAAGTGTATGGATGCACTTATAACAAATTTCCATTTACCCGAAAGTACTCTGATTATGCT
>JAZLFY010000159.1:0-5543 GCA_045616025.1 Acutalibacteraceae bacterium
GCTTCAACATACTGTTTATAACTACTTTGTGCCGTGCCGAAAACAACATTATCAAAAACAACATTGTATCCGCGTGTTTTAATGGCATTGATTACCTGGCACGCACCTGAGTTTGCTACAGATGAGCCATAATAGTCTTTAAGGTTAGGCGAATAAATCTTTATGTTTCTGAAAGTGGAGTTGTCGCTATAGAAAACGAGCATATTATCTCCGCCGGTATTTTTTGTTTTGTTATAAACAAGATCTATTTCCGCCATATTGGTGCCGTCATAATTATATGTAGTAAAGAGGGTGGGAACGCGTGCGCCGGACGAAGTTTTGGCGTAATGACTTGACCCACCTTCAAGCGCCTGAGTGGTAAGGTGATACTTACCGATAATATTTATAACAAGTTTATCGTTAGATGTAAGAACTTTCGCACTGTTAGCAGCATCAACGGCACCCATAATGCTTGTATATGTAGTAGTGCCGGTAAGTTCCGACGGGAGCGGAACATCCGCATCCTTAACATAGTAGTTAACCGGATTTAAACTGTCTATGGGATTTACAAAATCGGGCGCAGGAGCAATTTCGGTGCCCATAATCTTTTTGTTGCTGCTAATAAATTCAGCAAGTTTTTGACCCCATTCAATTTGTTGGGTTTTAGAGGGGTGACCCGCAGTTTGGGTTGCAAGCGCCGCCGAGCCGTTACCGCCCTGGAAATAACGCCAGGGGAAGAAATTGGCATCGGAATCGGCAAGAGTACGCAAATAGGTGTAGTACTGATGTTTACTGCCGGTAGTCATCCACACTATCGGCAGATTCGGGTCGCCGTAATTTTCCCTTATTTGCTCTTTAAACGCCGCCGCCTTTGTTTTCCAGGTGGCAAGTTCACTGGCACCGGTACCGTCGTTCGCACCGATTTCAACTATAACCGCATTGGGTTTACGCGAAAAGTCCGCTTCACCGTAAGTCGCTTTATTATAGAATGTAGAATAATCATAAACCTTATCTATTGTAAGGGTTGATGTTCCGGTTTCCTGCGTATCGCCCATAGTAAGACCAATACCGCCGCGGGTAACAAAAGAAACATCCGCATCAAGTTCTTCTGCCATAGTATAGCCGAAAGAATTTATAATGCAGTAATCCTGCGGAGTTTTCCAAGCCGTACCCGGCTGGTAAGCAACGCCGTCCGCAGCGCCATCGCCGCAAGCGTAAGAATCGCCTACAATTTCAAAATAAAGGTCTTTATCCAACGGTTTATCAAGTACCGTGCCATCAAAAGTAACGGTATTGAATTTAAAGAAGCCGCCGGATGTAGCAGGTTGAGTATCGCGAAGAACTTTTACGGTATGTTCGCCCGCCGAAAGAGTAGCGGAAACGGAAGATACCGAAGAATTAGTTAAAGTTCTTGTAACAAGTTCGCCGTCAACCAAAATGTCGGCATAAATCTTCGTGCCCGAAGTAAGACCGACAGTAAAAGTGCCGCCGTTCGCGTTTACTTTCATTTCAAAGCCGGTTCCGGGCCAGTCGCAGATAAGACCGCCGTCCTGTACGGTTCTGCCGATAGTACGGGCATTACCGTTTTCGAGCAAATTGAGCACATTATATGATGTCGAAGCCGCGAAAGCACCGATGTACGCACTGCCAAAAACAAGGCAGACGCAAATAATCATACTCAAAATGACCGAGCTGATTTTTCTGAATCTTTTCACAATTACACCCTCTTTTCAAAATTTGCATATATCGGTATAAACTACAATTGCATTTTACTATGAATTTGTTTTTCCATAAATGTAAAAAAGGATAAAAATTCTTACAAAAGGAAAGATTATTTGCAAATCATACCTTTTGAAAAACTATATAATACCGATAATTATACAAGAATATTATACCTTCTTTTTATGCTTAAAGCAATTGTATTGGCATACAAATTCTGTGTACAACTTTTGTTCATTATAAACAAAAAGCACCCCTGCTTTTGCAGGGATGCCTTTTATTTTATAGGTAATAATTATGCATTTCTGTACTTTTTACGCGGAACGTAAGAAGTGTGCAAAGCGTGGTGTGCTTTTTCGCAACCGTAACTTTCATACCATTCGCTGTAAAGTTCCTTAACAACCGGAGATTCATGTGACATACGAAGTGCCATTGATTTATCTTGGTCATAAAGTGCCTTTGCACGAACAGCTTTAAGGTCAACGGTATCACGGATATACTGCGGTTGAATAGGTTGACCGCCGCCGTTTACACAACCGCCGGGACAACCCATTATTTCAATGAAGCCCCAACCGTCGGGATTTCCGGCTTTAAGTTTATCCATTACACATTTAGCAGCAGCCGCGCCCGAAGCAACACAGAGTTTAAGGTCGGTACCGCCAACATTAACGGTTGCCTCTTTAATACCCTTTGTACCTCTTACCGCTTCAAGTTCTATCGGCTCGGTAGCGCCGTTAAGCCATACATTTGCAGTACGGACAGCCGCTTCCATAACACCGCCGGTAGCACCGAAGATTACGGCAGCGCCGGTATCTTCGCCCAACGGATTATCAAATTCTTCATCGGGAAGAGCAGTGAAGTTAAGACCTGCTTTGTCAATCATACGACCGAGTTCACGGGTGGTAATAGCAATATCAACATCCGGAACACCTGCCGCAGACTGATCATCTCTGCCTATTTCGAATTTCTTTGCAGTACAGGGCATAACCGAAACAACAACAATGTTCTTCGGGTCGATACCTGCTTTTTCTGCCCAATAGGTCTTGATTATAGCACCTGCCATCTGCTGCGGTGATTTGCATGTAGAAAGATGAGCAAGCAAATCGGGATAATAGAATTCGCAGAACTTAACCCAACCGGGAGAACATGAAGTAATCATCGGCAAAGTGCCGCCGTTCTTGATGCGTTCAACAAGTTCGGTTGCTTCTTCTACTATTGTAACATCGGCAGAAAAGTCGGTGTCGAATACCTTGTCAAAGCCCATACGGCGAAGAGCCGCAACCATTTTGCCCTCAACATTTGAGCCGATAGGCATATCAAAGCACTCACCTAAAGTTGCACGGACAGACGGAGCGGTCTGAACAACAACCGTCTTTTCGGGGTCTGCAATAGCAGCCCAGATTTTATCGGTATCGTCACGCTCAACAAGAGCACCGGTAGGACAAACGGCGGTACACTGACCGCAGGAAATACACGGAGTATTATTAAGAGAAAGTCCAAAAGCCTGACCGATATTTGTATCAATACCACGGTCATTTGCGCCGATAACACTTACATACTGTTCTTTACAAACGGCAACACAACGACGGCAGAGGATACATTTATTATTATCTCTTACAAGGTGGGGTGTTGAATAGTCAAGTTCATATTTCGGTTTGAAGCCTTCAAATGCTTCACCGTCAACACCGTATTCAAGACAGAGTTTTTGAAGTTCGCACTTGGTAGAGCGAACGCAGGAAAGACACTTTTTATCATGTGTAGAAAGGATGAGTTCAAGTGTGGTCTTTCTTGCCTTTTGGATTTTTTCGGAGTGTGTTAACACTTCCATACCCTCGCTTACGGGGTAAACGCAGGCGGTTACAACACGGAAACCGCGTCCCTCGTTTGCTTCAACAACGCAAATACGACAAGCGCCGATTTCGTTCTTTTCCTTCATAAAGCAAAGAGTGGGGATTTCAACACCTGCTACACGGGCTGCTTCCAGAATAGTGGAGCCCTTAGGTACAGATACTTCTATACCGTTAATTTTAACATTTACCATATCCATAATATTTCGGACCCCTTTCTTATATTTTACTGATTGCATTAAACTTACAGTTGCTCATACAAACGCCGCATTTAACGCATGCAGACGGATCGATTTCGTAGGACGGGAGTTTATGACCTTCCGCAACATAATCGGTCTTATGAATTGCAGAAACAGGACAGTTTTTAGCACACATACCGCAGCCGATACACTTATCTTTATCAATGCTGAAGGTAAGGAGGTCTTTACAAACACCTGCCGGACATTTCTTGTCAACAACGTGAGCGATATATTCGTCACGGAAGAATTTAATTGTTGCAAGAACCGGGTTAGGTGCAGTTTGACCAAGACCGCAGAGAGAGTTCTGTTTAATGTACATACAAAGTTCTTCCAACTTGTCGATATCTTCAAGAGTGCCTTTACCCTTGGTGATGTCATCAAGTTTTTCAAGCAGGCGTCTTGTACCTACACGGCAAGGAGTACATTTACCGCAAGATTCGTCAACGGTGAATTCGAGGAAGAATTTTGCCATATCAACCATACAGTTGTCTTCGTCCATAACGATAAGACCGCCTGAACCCATCATACAACCGATGGCAACAAGGTTATCATAGTCAACCGGAGTGTCGATAAGTGAAGCCGGTATACAACCGCCGGAAGGACCGCCGGTTTGAGCCGCCTTGAACTTTTTGCCGTTCGGGATACCGCCGCCGATATCGTAAATGATGTGACGGAGTGTAGTGCCCATCGGAATTTCAACAAGACCGGTGTGCTGAATTTTACCGCCCAAAGCAAATACCTTGGTACCCTTTGACTTTTCGGTACCCATTGATGCAAACCAATCGGCGCCGCGCAAAATAATCTGCGGAATATTAGCAAAGGTTTCAACATTGTTTTCAACGGTAGGTGAATCGTAAAGGCCTTTAACTGCCGGATAAGGCGGACGGGGGCGGGGTTCGCCGCGGTTACCTTCAATAGAGGTCATAAGTGCGGTTTCTTCGCCGCAAACGAAAGCGCCTGCGCCAAGACGGATTTTAAGGTCAAAATCAAATCCGCTGCCGAAAATGTCTTTACCTAAAAGTCCGTATTCCTTTGCCTGATCGATTGCAAGCTGCAAACGCTTAACGGCAATAGGATATTCAGCACGAACATAAACATAACCCTTAGTTGCGCCGATAGCATAACCTGCAATGGTCATTGCTTCAACGATACAGTGTGGGTCACCTTCAAGAACAGAGCGGTCCATAAATGCGCCCGGGTCACCTTCGTCCGCATTACATACAACGTATTTCTGCGGTGCCTTATTCGGTGCGCAAAGTGACCATTTAAAGCCGGTCGGGAATCCGCCGCCGCCACGACCGCGAAGTCCTGAATCGGAAATTACCTTAATAACATCTTCAGGTTTCATTTCGGTAAGAACTTTACCGAGTGCCGCATAACCGTCCATAGCGATGTATTCTTCAATGTTTTCGGGGTTAATAACGCCGCAGTTACGAAGAACAACACGGTTTTGCGATTTGTAGAAAGCAGTGTCGTTTAAAGAAACGCTTATGTCTTCTACCTTTTCTTCTGCGCCTGTATCGGTATAAGCAAGACGCTCTACGATACGGCCTTTGAGCAGGTGTTCCTCCACGATTTCCTTAACATCGTCGGGAGTAACATGACTGTAAAATGTACCGTCCGGATGAACGATAACAACCGGTCCCAAAGCACAGAGACCGAAGCAGCCGGTTTGAACGATTTTTACTTCGTCGGTAAGTCCGTTTGCTTCAAGATGTTCGGTAAAAGCCGCTTGAATTGCCTTACTTCCCGAAGAAGT
>JAZLFY010000160.1:0-4270 GCA_045616025.1 Acutalibacteraceae bacterium
GGACTTGAGGGGGTGATGGGATAAATACCTGCTACTTCGGTAAATGCATAAGAAACGTGAGCAGCGGCATTGTTACCATCCATGGTTTTAAATTTTCTTGCCACTTTAAATTCCTCCAATATAGATTATTGATGTCTGCATAAAGCAGTTTCATACAGATAATATAATAACACCAAAATAACGATTTGTAAACTGTTTTTTACATTATTTTTAATTTATTGACTTTGAAATAATAAAATGATATTATTAATATGTATTTGAATATTTTTGGGAGTTGTTACCAAAATGAAAAACAGCACAGTTTGCGTGTATATCAATGCCTTTGAAAACGAAAAGGATGTAAAAGAAACCGTCCTTTCCGTTCTTGGTCAAACATATAAAAATTTAAAGGTTACCGTTTTCGGAATTACATCAAGTTCTGAAATTCCCGAACTTGAAAACATAAATGACGAACGGTTGACTGTTTTAAGCACAAAGAACGATAAAGAAATTTATTCCTGCCTTTCAAAATTCAGTGCTGACTTTTTTGCTTTTTGTTATGCAGGAGATATTTGGGAAAAGGAGAAAATTGAAAAGCAATTGGATTTTCTTGCAGGTCACGGTGATTACGGTGCTTGCTTTTCCACTTGCTATATTGAGGATATCAACAAAAAAGAATACACTTTTAATTGCGGCACCGTTGCCGAAAACTTGTATCTTTTATCCGAAAAGCCCTATTCCCTATCCCCGTCAACCTTTATCGCAAAAAGCGATGCTATAAATAAAATCGGTACTTTTGGCGGTTTAATTTCAAATACAGAAGAACAAAAATATTGGTTTAAACTTTTAAGCGAAAACAAAATTTTTGTTATTGACGAGCCGCTTGTTAAAATAAAGGAAAACAAAAACGGTAATTTTTCTTATAAAGACGAAATTGAAAAACTCAACACACAAATAACCGAATTACAGATCAAATTAAGCGAAACTGCCGCAGAACTTGAAACAGCGGAATACAATTACAAAGCAACTATAAATTCACGCTTTTGGAAAATCACCGCACCGTTAAGAAAAATCACGGGAGGTATTAAGAAAATTAAACCGTTACGAATTATATTCAAAGGATTTAAACTTTTGCTGACCTCGTCAGGCAGAAAAGAACTTAAAGCAAGACTTAAAAGGAACAAGTTAAGCAAAAAAGGACTCTGGAAACTTGGCGCCAAACAGTTTGAATTTGAAAGTTCTTATAAATTCAGTAAAGATATTAAATTCAGCATTTTGGTACCGTTATATAACACCCCCGACAATTTCCTTAAAGAAATGATAAAATCGGTAACCGACCAAACATATAAAAACTGGGAACTTTGCCTTGCCGACGGAAGTACCGACGATTTTGCTTATGTCGGAGAATACTGTCAAAAACTTGCAAGCGTTGATAATAGAATTATCTACAAACGGCTTGACGAAAACCGCGGTATTTCGGAGAACACAAACAAGTGTATCGAAATGGCAACCGGTGAATATATTGTGCTTTTTGACCACGATGATTATTTACATCCTTCAGCATTGTTCGAGTGTATGAAAGCAATATGTGAACAAAATGCCGACTTTATTTACACCGACGAAGACAAGTTCAAAACCGTTGGCGGCAAACTTTTTGACGCACACTTCAAGCCCGATTTTGCGCCCGACAATCTTCGTTCAAATAACTATATCTGTCACCTTTCGGTTTTCAAAAAAGATATATTAGACCAAACCGGCGGTTTCAACAAAAAATTTGACGGCAGTCAGGACCACGATTTGGTTTTACGGCTTACCGAAAAAGCAGAACACATTGTTCATATCCCGAAAATTTTATATCACTGGCGTGTAAGCGGTGTATCGGTCGCTTCCGACCCTTATGCAAAGCCATACACCATTCAGGCAGGCAGAGATGCCGTGTGTGAACAGTTAAAGCGTTTAGGTCTTAAAGGTACTGTGGGCAGTACAGATATTCACCCTAATATTTACCGCATTAAATACGAAATAGAAAACAACCCGAAAGTTTCAATAATTATTCCGAATTACAATCACGTTGAAGAATTATCACGTTGTATTAACTCGATAATTGAAAAAACAACATATAAGAACTACGAAATAATAATTGTTGAAAACAACAGTAACGAAGAAACCTTTGCATATTATAAAACGCTTGAAAAATATCCGCAAATTAAAACCGTTATATACGAAAATGCAACCGAATTTAATTTCTCGGCAATAAACAATTTCGGTGTAAAATTTGCAACAGGCGACCACATTTTACTGCTTAACAACGATGTTGAGATTATTTCTCCCGATTGGTTGCAGGAAATGTTGATGTTCTCACAAAGAAGTGATGTCGGTGCGGTAGGCGCAATGCTTTACTACCCAAATGATACTATTCAGCACGCAGGAATAATAATCGGTCTTTTAACCCTTGCAGGGCACGCCTTTAAACATTTTCCGCGCGGTACCGGCGGTTTCTTCGGCAGAGCTGCTTATGCGCAAAACCTTTCGGCAGTTACCGCCGCTTGTATGATGATTAGAAAAGATGTTTACGAAACTGTCGGCGGATTAGACGAAACCTTTAAGGTTGCATTTAACGATGTTGACCTTTGTATGCAGATAAGAAAAGCAGGTTTTAATATTGTTTGGACACCCTTTGCCGAACTTTATCACTATGAATCAATAAGCCGCGGTGTTGAGGATACACCGAAGAAAAAGGCAAGATTTGCATCTGAAGTCAAACGTTTTCAGGAAAGATGGAAAACCGAACTTGAAAACGGTGACCCGTATTATAATCCTAATTTAACACTTGATGCGGAAGATTTCAGTTATAAATAATCTTTAATAATAAATTACCCCCTACCGTTTGGCAGGGGGTAATTTATTAGGGTTTATCTGTCCTCTCTGAAATATGAGAGTCCTAAATGAGCGGGGGGTTGATTTTCCTTCTTGTTGCGCATACTGATAACAATAAGGACGATAATGGTTACAAGATACGGAGCCATTTTGAAAAGTTCCTGCGTAGCCATTGTAAGGTTTGGAACATAGTTGTGAACAATAAACAGTCCGCCGAAAAGTATAGAGCCGATAATCGCAAAATTCGGTTTCCAGATAGCAAATATAACAAGTGCTATTGCAAGCCACCCACGGTCGCCGAATGCATCGTTTGACCAGATACCGCAAGCATAATCCATTACATAATAAAGACCGCCTAAACCTGCAATTGCACTGCCGATACAGGTTGAAAGATACTTATACTTTTCAACATTAATACCTGCCGCATCTGCCGTTGCCGGATTTTCACCGACGGCACGAAGATGTAAACCGGTACGGGTTCTGTTTAAAACATATGTAACGATAATTGCAATAATAATTGCAGTGTAAGCAAGAAAACTGTAAGAAAGGAATATATCGCCAAACCAACCGAGTTTCTTTGCAAACGGTAATGTTTTACTGAAATACTTACTTGTTTGTGAAAGGGTGATGGACGGAACATCACTTCCGGTAAGTTTGATAAGCGAGCCGCCGAAGAAGTTACCGAAGCCGACACCGAAAGTGGTGAGTGCCAAACCGGTAACGTTTTGATTGGCACGAAGTGAAATGGTAAGAAAAGAATAAATTAGTCCCATAAGTGCCGAGCCGATAAGACAGCATACAAGCGGAATAATAATCGCAAGTGCAGGATTAATATTGTTGCTTCCGACCTTTTGTTCGTAAACAAATGCGCCGATAACACCCGATATTGCGCCGACATACATAATGCCCGGAATACCCAAATTAAGATGTCCCGACTTTTCAGTGATTATTTCACCGGTAGAACCGAAAAGCAGCGGAATACCCTGCATAACCGCACGGTGAATAATTTGACTTACTATCATTACTGTGCACCGCCTTTCTTACCTTTACGGAAGATAATACTGTAATTGATAAAGAATTCACTACCGATAATAAAGAAAATGATTATACCGGTAAGAATATCCGCAAACGAAGCATTTAAAGCGAACTTTGTCGAGATTTCGATTGCGCCTTTTTCAAAGAATACAATAAGGAAAGAAGTTAAAACCATATAAAGCGGATTGAACTTTGCAAGCCAGGAAACCATAATTGCGGTAAAACCTCTGCCGCCGGCAGTATCACGGGTTAAAGTGTGGTCGGTACCGCTGACAAGAAGAAGTCCTGCAATACCGCAGATAGCACCCGAAAGAAGCATTGTTCTGATAATTACCTTTTTAACATTAATTCCAACATACCGCGCGGTATTTTCACTTTC
>JAZLFY010000161.1:0-2923 GCA_045616025.1 Acutalibacteraceae bacterium
TCTTGGCATTTAGCACAGATTTTAGGACTTAATTTAAACGATTTGAACCGTATTTCTTTTAATGAAATTACCGAATCGGGTATTAAAACGGGAATTTCAAATCCCCATAAAATTGATATTAATCTTGTTGATGCACAACAGGCAAGACGGGTTGTTGACCGTATTGTCGGTTATAAATTAAGTCCGTTCCTTTGGAGAAAGGTTAAAGGCGGACTTTCTGCCGGTCGTGTTCAGACGGTTGCTTTGAGATTAATAGTTGACCGTGAACGCGAAATTGAAAAGTTTAATCAAACGGAATATTGGTCGGTTGATGCAAAACTTTTAAGCGGAAGAAAATCTTTTGATGCTAAACTTTACGGCACAAAAGAAGGTAAAAAAATAGAAACGATAGAAAACGAAGAAGAAGCAAACAAGATAGTTTCTTCTCTTGAAAATGCTGAATATATCGTATCCGATATTAAACGCGGCAAAAGACAAAAGCAACCTGCACCACCTTTTAATACCTCGACTTTACAACAAGAATCTTCGAGAAAACTCGGCTTTACTGGTCAGCGCACAATGCGAATTGCTCAACAACTTTACGAAGGTGTTGATATTCCCGGTTTCGGCTCTATCGGTCTTATAACCTATATGCGTACCGATTCATTAAGAATTTCCGAAGAAGCCCGTGTGGCAGGCAATAGTTATATAACCGAACATTTCGGTAAAAATTATTTGCCCGGTAAACCCCGATATTATAAAACAAAAAGCAACGCACAAGATGCTCACGAAGCAATTCGTCCTACAACCGTTACAATTACTCCCGATATGGCAAAAGCATCTTTGACAGCAGAACAGTATAAACTTTATAAACTTGTTTGGGAACGCTTTTTGGCTTCACTTATGTCTGCTTGTGTTCAAAACACTATGTCTGTCGACATTTCGGCAGGTGATTATCTTTTTAAAGCAAGCGGTTACAGTGTCGAATTTGACGGCTTTACCGCACTTTATGAAGAGGGCAGAGATTTTGACGATTCTGAGGGCGGAGCATTACCCGAAATGGAAAAAGGCGATATGCTTAAACTTAAATCTATTACACCTAACCAACATTTCACACAACCGCCTGCGCGCTATACCGAACCGACACTTATTAAAGCGCTTGACGAATACGGTATCGGCAGACCGTCCACTTATGCTCCGATTATTTCAAATATTCAACAGCGTTCATATATTGAAAGAGAAAAGAAATCTCTTAAACCCACGCAACTCGGTACGGTTGTTTCCGACCTTATAAGCGAATACTTCAAAAAAATTGTGGATGTTAAATTCACCGCAAATCTTGAAAGCAGTCTTGACGAAATCGGCGCCGGAAATCTTTCGTGGATCGAAACAGTACAAGATTTTTATAAAGAGTTTGATCAGTATTATAAAAAAGCTGAAAAATCACTTAACGGAAAACGTGTAAAAGTTCCGCTTGAAGAAAGTGATGTTACTTGTGAACTTTGCGGCAAAAAAATGGTTATCCGTGAGGGTAGATTCGGTAAATTCCTTGCGTGCCCCGGTTATCCTGCATGCAAAAACACCAAACCGATGCCCGAAAACGAAATTAAAGAGCCTTGTCCTAAATGCGGTGGTAAATTAATTCGCCGTGTATCTAAAAAGGGAAAGAAGTTTTACGGTTGTTCGAATTATCCTAATTGCGATTTTGCTTCTCCCGGTATTCCGACAGGTGAAAAATGTAAAGATTGCGGAAGTTATATAATTAAGGGTGTAAGAGGAAGAAAGTATTGTATGAACTCCGAATGCCCCTCAAGAAAAAAGAAAGACGAAAAATAATGCAAATTATTACCGTTATAGGTGCGGGACTTGCAGGTTGTGAGGCGGCATACGCCATAGCAAACCGCGGAATTAAGGTTAATTTAATTGAAATGAAGCCAAAAAAATTCAGTCCTGCACACAAATCAAACGATTTTGCAGAACTTGTTTGTTCTAATTCTTTAAAAGCCAACCGTATTGATTCTGCGGCAGGACTTTTAAAGGAAGAAATGCGTAAACTCGGCTCGATTTGTTTGGCAGCTGCAGATGTTTCGTCGGTTGATGCTGGCGGCGCTTTGGCAGTTGACCGTAAAAAGTTTTCTGCTTTTATAACCGAAAAGATTAAATCGCACAAAAACATTACCGTTTCATACGATGTAGCAACCGACATACCCGAAGGCATTGTTGTAATTGCTACCGGACCGCTTACCGATTCCGCACTTTGCGAAAAAATTGAAAAATACACCGGCAGTAACAATCTAAATTTTTACGATGCGGCGGCACCTATTGTGTCGGCAGATAGCATTGATTTTTCAAAGGCATTTGTTGCTTCAAGATATTTTGACGGCGAAGGTGATTATGTTAATTGCCCGATGAACAAAGAAGAATATGAAAGGTTTTATAATGAACTTATCAATGCCGAAACCGCACCGCTACATGAATTTGATAAAGATTTAAAGGTTTATGAAGGCTGTATGCCGGTTGAAGTTCTTGCAAAACGCGGACAAGACTCTATACGATTTGGCCCGTTAAAGCCCGTCGGACTTCGTGATCCGAACACGGGGCACAGACCTTGGGCGGTTGTTCAACTTCGTAAAGAAAACAGCGCCGGCTCGCTTTATAATATGGTCGGATTTCAAACAAATTTAAAATTCGGTGAACAAAAGCGGGTGTTTTCACTTATTCCCGGTCTTGAAAATGCCGAATTTATGCGATACGGTGTAATGCACCGCAATTCATTTATCAATTCACCCGAACTTTTAAATAAAAATCTATCATTAAAAGCAAATGGCAATATTTTTATTGCCGGTCAGTTTTCGGGTGTTGAGGGATATATGGAATCTGCCGCATCGGGTATAATAGCAGGTATTAACGCATCAAATTTGTTGCTTTCAAAAGAACCGCTTAT
>JAZLFY010000162.1:0-2656 GCA_045616025.1 Acutalibacteraceae bacterium
TCACCTAATGTCACTGATATAACAGAAATTGCAAAGGCTGTTGAATTTGCCGGTGCAGATGGTGTAAGTCTTATAAATACTTTGCTTGGTATGAAAATCGACTTAAAAACTAAAAAGCCTGTACTTTCAAATAAAATGGGAGGTTTTTCAGGCCCTGCAATTATGCCTGTAGCTGTCAGATTGATTTATCAGGTATATGAGGCTGTAAAAATCCCCATTGTAGGTCTTGGGGGTATTACTACTGCCGAAGATGTTATTGAGATGATGTTGGCAGGGGCAACGGCTGTAGAGGTTGGAACGGCTAATCTTATTGAACCTTTTGCTTGTAAAAAAATTATAGAAGATTTGCCGTGTGTAATGCAAAAATACGGCATTAATTCTCTTGAAGAAATTATAGGAGGTGCACACAATGGGTAAAGATGTAATAATTGCTTGCGATTTTGCAAGTAAAGAAAAAACTTTCGAATTTCTCGATAAGTTTAAAGATAAAAAACCGTTCGTAAAAATAGGTATGGAATTATTTTATTCGGAAGGTCCCGATATTGTTCATGAAATAAAAAAGAGAGGTCATAAAATCTTTCTTGACCTAAAGCTGCATGATATACCTAATACTGTTAAAAAGTCAATGGCTGTATTGTCTCAACTTGATGTTGATATGACAAATCTTCATGCTTCCGGTACAATTCCTATGATGCGTGCGGCTGTTGAGGGGCTTACCCGTCCTGATGGCACTAAACCGATTTTAATTGCTGTCACTCAACTAACATCAACAGATGACGAGCATTTAAAAAAAGATTTGCTTATAAATGAGCCAATGGATAAGGTTGTAATGCATTATGCATGCAACGCAAAGGAAGCTGGACTAAACGGCGTTGTATGTTCTCCGCTTGAAGCCGAAAAGGTCCATACTGTATGTGGCAAAGAATTTTTAACCGTAACTCCCGGTGTTCGTTTTGCCGATGGTGATATAGGTGATCAAAAAAGGGTTATGACACCTGCCGAAGCTAAAATAATCGGCAGTGATTATATTGTAGTTGGAAGACCGATTACACAAGCAGATGATCCGGTGGTTGCATATGAGCGTTGCCTTAAAGAGTTTGTGGAGGAATAAAAATGCAAGAATATAAACTTGAATTTATTAAATTTTTAGAAGATGCAGGAGTTTTAAAATTCGGAGATTTTACTGCAAAAAGCGGAAGAAAAATACCTTATTTCATCAATGCAGGAGATATTAAAACCGGTGAACAAATAAGGAGACTTGGTGAATTTTATTCAAAAGCATATTTTGAAAAAATCGGTAACGATAATACAGTTTTATACGGTCCTGCATATAAGGGTATCCCGATTGCCGTATCGGTTGCAGTTGCACTTTCGGAAAGGGGACTTAATGTCCCGTTCTTTTTCAACCGTAAAGAAGAAAAAGACCACGGTGAAGGCGGTGTATTTGTCGGATATAAACCAAAATGCGGTGAGAATGTAATTATTGTTGAAGATGTTATTACTGCCGGTACAGCCATAAGAGAAAGTATGTCAAATCTTTCTTCATTAGAGGGTGTAAATGTAAAAGCGGTATTTGTTATGGTTGACCGTAAGGAAAAGGGGAAAACCGAAAAATCTGCAATGACCGAAATAGGTGAAGAGTTTGGTTTCCCGGTTTATTCGATAATTGATGTTTATGATATTATTGAATACCTTGAACAAAAACCCGAAAATAAAGAAAATGTTGACAGAATAAAAAATTATTTAAAAATTAACGGTGCAAAGGAATAAAAAATGAGAAATTTGATTGATATTAATGACCTTTCGGTAGAAGAAATTGATTCTCTTTTGTTAACGACAGAGAAAATCATCGAAAATCCCCAGCAATTTGCACATAAATGCGAGGGTAAAAAACTTGCAACTTTATTTTACGAACCTTCCACAAGAACTCGTTTAAGCTTTGAGGCGGCAATGTATGAACTTGGTGGAAATGTTATAGGATTTTCCGAAGCGCAAAGTTCATCTGCCTCAAAGGGCGAAAGTGTTGCTGATACTGCACGTGTTTTAAGTTGCTATGCGGATATAATTGTTATGCGTCACCCACTTGAAGGTGCACCATTTGTTGCGGCTAATAATGCTTTAATTCCCGTTATTAATGCAGGCGACGGCGGACATAATCATCCAACACAAACTTTTGCTGATTTACTTACAATTCACAGAGAAAAGGGGAGTTTTGAAAATCTTACGATTGGATTTTGCGGTGACTTAAAATTTGGCAGAACGGTCCATTCTCTTATTACCGCTTTAAATAGGTATAAAGGTGTTAAATATTATTTTATCTCTCCTGATGAACTTAAATTGCCTGATTATATCAAAGATTTACTCCGTAAAGAAAATATATATTATATTGAAACTGCCAATCTTGAAAGTGCTATACCGAATCTTGATATTCTTTATATGACACGCATTCAGCGTGAACGGTTTTTTGACCAAAACGAATACGAAAGTTTAAAAGACAGTTATATTCTTACACCTGAAAAGCTTGTTACCGCCAAAGAAAATATGATTATTCTTCATCCGTTACCCCGTGTTAACGAAATTAGTGTAGAGGTTGATAAAGATAAACGGGCATGCTATTTTAAACAGGTTGAAAACGGAAAATATATACGAATGGCTT
>JAZLFY010000163.1:0-2684 GCA_045616025.1 Acutalibacteraceae bacterium
AGTGAGGACGGAACATTTGAAGACCGTCCGACCAAAGCGGTTATCTGCCGTAATCTTCCCGTACCGAAGTTCACCGTTACCGAAAGCGAGTCTTTGCTTGAAATCGACACCGAATATTTACATCTTTACTATGACAAGCAGAAGTTTTCTTCGGGCGGACTTTCAATTTTGCTTAAAGGTATGGTAAAGCATAAATGCTATAAATGGTTTTACGGTATGGAACAACCGTGGCTTCTCGGCAAAAGCACCAACCTAAAGGGTACCGTTTGCACCCTTGATATGGTGGACGGCGAAACCGAACTTGAAGACGGTGTTCTTGACCGTCACGGCTTTGCGATACTTGACGACAGTAAAACACAGATTTTAAACACCGATGGCTGGTTTGAAAATTCCGGCAGAGAAAACTCCCTTGACCTTTATTTCTTCGGTTACTCGCTTGACCACAAGGCGTGCATCCGTGACTTTTACAAAATCTCAGGCAGTACACCCATGGTCCCCCGTTATGCGCTCGGCAACTGGTGGAGCAGATATTATAAGTACACCGAAGAAACATATTTAGACCTTATGAACAAGTTTGCCGAAAAGGAAATTCCGCTTGCCGTTTCGGTACTTGATATTGACTGGCACCCCGTACTTGATGTTGACCCGAAATACGGCAACGGTTGGACGGGTTATACCTGGAACAGAAATTTCTTCCCCGACCCCGACAGATTTTTAAAGACTTTGCACAGTAAAAATTTAAAGGTCACACTTAATCTTCACCCCTGCGACGGTATAAGAGGGCTTGAAGACTGTTACCCCGATGTTGCAAAGGCAATGGGTATTGACCCTGCAACCGAAAAGCCGGTTGAATTTGATGCATCCGACGAAAAGTTTATGGATGTTTATCTTAACAAGGTACTTCTTCCGCTTGAAAAACAGGGTGTTGACTTTTGGTGGATAGATTGGCAACAAAAAGGCGGCGTAACAAAGGACGGTTACGATGCACTTTGGATGCTCAACCATTATCTTTATAATTTTGACGCAAGAAACGATAAATATTCCCTCGTTTTAAGCCGTTATGCAGGACCGGGCAGTCACCGTTATCCCGTCGGCTTCTCGGGCGATACCATTATGTCGTGGGAGTCGCTTGATTTCCAACCCGAATTTACCGCAACCGCTTCAAACATCGGCTACGGTTGGTGGAGTCACGACATCGGCGGTCACAAGTTCGGCATTTGGAGTGACGATTTGCAACTGCGCTGGGTACAGTACGGCGTTTTCTCGCCTATATACCGTCCGCACAGCGGAAAGGATGTTTACTACTTAAAAGAGCCATGGAACTTCCCGCTTGAAACCGAAAAGGTTATTTCGGACTTTATGCGGCTTCGTCACGCGCTTATTCCGTATATCTACACAATGAACTATATAAACCATAATGACGGTCTGCCCCTTTGCCGTCCGCTTTATTATGAATATAATAAAGACCTTGAATTGCCGCTTAACTTCCTTAATCAGTATTTCTTCGGCAGCGAACTTATGGTATGCCCCATAACAAGTCCGACCGACACCGTTTCGGGCTCGGGTAAGGTAAGAGCATATCTGCCCGAGGGCGACTGGTTCGATTTCTTTGACGGCAGACATTATAAAGGCAAACGCACAATTAACCTATACAGGAAGAAAGAGTCTTACCCCGTTCTTGCCAAAGCAGGCGCAATAGTTCCGCTTGCAAACGACGGCTTTGTCAACGGCGCACCCCTGCCCAAAAACTTAAAAGTTCTTGCCTTTGCAGGTGCAGACGGTAAATTTGACCTTTATGAAGATAACGAGAAAATCAAAGAAAATCAAAGTGCCGTAACTCCTTATACCCTTACATACGGCGAAAAAACAACCTTTAAGAAACTTGCCGTTAAGGGCGGCTTTGACGGTTTGCCCGATAATAGAAACTACACCCTTTGCTTTGTCGGCTTTAACAAACCTGAAAAGGTTACCGTTACAAAGGGCGGCAAAACCGAAAATATTGAATTTGATTACTGTGAAACCTGCGGCAAGGTATTTGTAGAAGTTAAAGATGTTAAAAACAGCGAAGAAATAACCGTAGAAATCTACACCGACGGCAAATTCTTCGAAAACGATTATAAGCAAGAATGCGAAAACCGTCTTGCCCGTTACCAGACCGAAAACAAGATTAAGGGTTATCTCTTAAAGGAAATCAAGTCCGCCACCTCCCGTGCAGGACTTATAACCTCCCTTTATTCAAGCGGCGCCGCACCTTACATTATCGGCGAACTTGAAGAAATAATCGGCAGTGGATTTTAAGTATGGATGTTAAAAATTTAAGTGCCGGCACCCTCGCTTTTGTGGGGGATGCCGTGTACGGACTGCTTGTACGCACCTATCTTGCAAATGTTAACCGCCCAAGCGGAGAACTGCATAACCTTTCGGTAAAATATGTTTCTGCTACGGCGCAGGCGGCGGCATTTAAAAAAATCGAGCCGTCTTTAAGCGAAAACGAACTTGCCGTTTTCAAACGCGGCAGAAATTTCCACACCGGCAATGTGCCGAAAAATGCAACGGGCGGTCAGTACCATACCGCCACCGGACTTGAGTGTCTGTTCGGCTTTTTGTACCTTTCGGGCAATATGCCCCGCGCAGAAGAACTTTTTAATTTAATAATAGAAGACTAAAAAGGCTCCTTGTGATTT
>JAZLFY010000164.1:0-6911 GCA_045616025.1 Acutalibacteraceae bacterium
CCCTGCCCATATCGTCATATCCGTACCCCGTAGAGGGTAAAAGGTCGGTTTCGCTCACGCGGTTTTCCCTGAACGCATTTAAAACCTTTGTTTGGTTATATTCGGTTATGCCGTCGATTTTTTCAAAGACGGGTTTTGTGCGCTCTATGGCGAGTCCGTCATATTTTTTTAATTTTTCGTCAAATTCAAAATAATTCATCGGTCTTCCTCCAAAGTCCGGCAGAATAATATTCGCTAAATCCGTTTTTTAAATAAAAGGGTGCAAGTTCGGGTTTAATAACCGCAAAAGCGGTATTATATTCTTCGTTTGCAAGTGCATTTTTTAAGCACTGCGAGCCGAGTCCTTTTTCCCTACTTACAATTCCGTTTATAAGTACAACATTGTCCTGCTTAAAAAGAATACAAACCGCGCGGTCTTTTTTCGCAAAACAGGATAAAAGCCGGTGGTTTTTACGGTGACAGAAATCAACCGCAAAGGCAGGATATTCGGGCAGTTCAAAACCGGCAGACGAAAGCAGACTGTAAACCTCCTTACTTGAAAGGGAGTCGCTTCCATCATTTTTTATGAACTTTTCTTCGGTTTTAAAAACCGAAAGCGGCTCAAAGGGAAGTAGTGCCTTTTCAAAAAACGCCTTGCTTGAAAAAACCGTTTTTACACCTATAACATTTAAAAACCTTTTAATTTCTTCGGTGTCGGTGCCGCCGTAATCTATAACGGCGTTAGAGTCAAGCACCGAAATAAAGGTTTTATCTTCCTGACTGTAAATAAGTGCTATATCTTTATAGGCGGAAAGGTTAGATTTTATTTTAAAAAATTCCGCCGTTTCGATTTTTCTTTTGGGTAGTGTGTTTATTAAAGAAATCATAACTTTTTGTTTGCGTATTCTTTAATTAAATAGCGGCAAAGTTCACCCTGCGCTTTTATGTCGTTAATATCGCAAACACTCGAAGGCGAGTGAATATATCTGCAAGGTACCGAAAGTGCAAGTGTTTTCACACCGCCGCGGCTTAAATGAATTGCGGCGGAATCGTTACCGCCCGTGGTGCCGCGTTTTACCTGAACGGAAAGTTCACTTTCTTTTGCTGATAAATATAAATCGCGGTCATAAGCCGTGCCGCCGTCCATAAAGGATATTGCAACGCCGCCGCCTAATGTGCAGACGGTGTTTTCTTCATTTACCCCCGAAACATCTGCGGCGGTAGTGCCTTCAAGCACAAGGGCGATATCGGGGTTTAGTGTGTATGCCGCCGTTTTAGCCCCCCTGCAACCAATTTCTTCCTGCGCCGAAAAACTGCCGCAGAAATCGTATTCGTCAAATGTTCTTATAAGGTCAATAAGTGTGGCGCAACCTACACGGTCGTCAAGCGCCTTTGAAAGAATTTTGTCGCCGGTTTTTAAAAAATCTCCGCACACAACACCGTAAGAGCCAAGCGGCACGGCGTTTTTGGCACAGATTAAACTGTCGGCGCCGATGTCGATATAAAGGTCTTTTACTTCGGGTAATTTCTTCTTTTCGTCATTCTTTGTAAGATGTATAGGTTTAAACCCGATAACACCCTTAACATTTCCGTTTATTATTACATTGCGGCAAATAAGGGTTGAGGTTTCAATTCCGCCCACCGTTTCAAACCGCAAAAAGCAGTCGTCAACATAACCCGTTATTATAAGTCCGACCTCGTCGGTGTGGGCATCAATCATAATTTTGTTTTCGGTTTTGTTTTTACCCTTTTTGGTAAAAAGAATATTCCCAAGCGCATCGGTTTTATATTCGCAAAAACCGTCAATTTTTGAAATTATATAATCTCTTACAGAGTCCTCGTTACCCGAAGTGCCGGAAATTTGACAAAGGTCTTTTAAATAATCAAGCATTTTTAAGTCCTCCGTCCAAAACATATTCTTTTAAAAGATTTTTAAGGCTTTCCAAATCAAGCAAATCAATAATTTCGGTGTCGGTGTGCATATTGCGAAGCGGCACCGATAAAAGCGAGGTTTTAATTCCGCTTTTCGTAACCGTAATAACATCGCTGTCGGTACCCGTTTTGCCCGACATAACTTCGGTTTGATAGGATATATTATTGTGTTTTGCAAGGGCAAAAAACTTTTCGGTACTTTTGCGGTCTAAAATGGGGGAAACACCAATCATAACGCCGCCGCCCAAAACACCGCAGTCGGTTTTGCCGACATCGGGCGCATCACCGAAAGATACATCGGTGACAACCGCTTCGTCGGGAGTTTTCGCGAATGCGGCTGTTCTTGCCCCGCGGGTGCCGAGTTCTTCTTCCTTTGAAAAGCAGAAAAGCACCGAAATTTCAAGCGGCATTTTTGACAGTTCTTTTGCAAGCGCCAAAAGCACCGAAACGCAGGCGCGGTTATCAAGCGATTTTGCCGTTACCCTGTTTGCACAAAGTTCCTGCGGCTTTGCGGCAAATGTAACATAGTCGCCTGCCGATATAACATTTTTAGCCTGACTGCCCAAAAGCGAGTCAACCTTAAAGTTTTTAATATCGTCAAAAACCTCGTCCTTAGATTTAAGGTGGGGCGGCGTGCTGCAAAATGTACCCGTAATTTTTTCTTTTCCGTAAATATTAACCCGTTTTGCAGGCAGAGTTCTTATGTCAGTTCCGCCGACTGCCGAAAGGGTTAAAAACCCCTTACTGTCAACATCGGTAACCACAAAACCCACCTGGTCTAAATGGGCTTCAAGCATTATCGTATAATCGCTTTTGCCGTTTATCAGACCGAAAACATTGCCGTTTTGTGCGGACACTTCCGCATATTTTGAAAGTTCGGCTTTAATATAATCTTTTGCATCAGAAATATTGCCGATACAGTCTTTTTCGCATAAGTCAAAAAGCAGTTTTTTAATTTCTTCCATTAAAGGTTTTCCACCAATTCTTTAAAATGTTTTCCGCGCTCTACAAAATTTTTGTAAAAGTCAAAACTTGCGCTTGCGGGACTAAGCAGAACAATATCGCCGTCCTCTGCCGATTTTGCGGCAAGCGAAACGCTGTTTTCCAAACTGTCTGTACGGAAAATTTCGGGTTTGCCGTAATAATCGGGACTGCTTTTAATTGCCGACTCGATTTTTTCTGCGGTGTCGCCGCAAAGGTAAAGTTTTTTAACCTTTTCAAGCACATAAGGTACCATAGGGTCAAAAGGTATATGCTTGTCGTAACCGCCGGCAAGCAAAATGACCGGCTCTTTAAATGCTTTAAGTGCCGCTATTGTTCGTGTCGGGCTTGAAGCAATAGAGTCGTTAAAATATTTAACCCCGTCTTTTTCACGGACAAATTCAATACGGTGTTCAACACCCGTAAATTCTTTTGCAACCTTAATTATTGCCTCTGCGCCGACATAACCCCAAACGGCGGTAATTGCCGCAAGATAGTTTTCAACATTGTGGTCGCCCACAACGGCAATATCCCTTTTGTCGATAATCGGAACATCAATTCCTCTGTATGCCATGTGAAGCACACCCGACTTGTCAAGCCAAGCGCCGTTTTTAAGTTGCCGTTTCATACTGAAACCCAAAAGTTGACCTCTGGCATACCTGCGGAAACCCTCGGTAATATCGTTATCCCGATTTAACACCGTTCTGCCGAAAGCATTTTGGTGCAGAAGAATATTCTGTTTTGCCTCAACATACTCGTCCATATCCTTATGAACATCAAGGTGGTTGGGCGCAACATTTGTAACAATGGCAACATCGGGGCTTTTGCGCATTGAAATAAGTTGGAAAGAAGAAAGTTCAACAACAACAAAATCGGTGTCCTTTATGTTTTTTATTTCGGGTAAAAGCGGAGTGCCTATGTTACCGCCCACATGTACGGTCTTACCCTCGGCTTCAAGCATTTTTGCAATAAGGGTTGTAGTGGTGGTTTTACCGTCAGAGCCGGTAACCGCAAAAATGGTTGCAGGGCATAAATCAAAGAAAACCTCCATTTCGCTTGTAACGGCAATACCCCTTTTGCGTGCCGCTTCAAGTTCGGGCAGGTGGTAGTTCATACCGGGGGTGCGGAAGATAACATCAACCTCTAAATTATCAAGATAATGTTCGCCAAGCCGCAGTTTTGCGCCTGCCGCTTCAAGTTTATCGGCAATAGTGCCTATCTGCTCACGCTCTCTGCGGTCGCAGGCATAAACCTTTGCGCCCTCGTTTAAAAAGTCAAAAATCAACTGGGTATGGCTCACGCCGATACCGAGCATGGCAATTTTCTTGCCCTTTAACTTGTCAAAAAACTGTTTAAAATCCAAAACATTTGCCCCCTATTTTTTGGTAATCTCTTTTGCGTTGTCGACCTTTGCCGCATTGAAAAATTCTTCAAGACAAAAGCCGCTTTTGTTTATTTCTTTTGCACGGTTAATTCCCACAAACCGCCAGTGCCAGGATTCGTATTCTATTTTTGTAATATCTTTCTTTTCTGCCGGATAACGAAGAATAAATCCGTATTCCTCGGCGTGTTCTATCATCCACTTTGACATTTCAGAGCCGGTAAAGGAATCGTCCGCCGCATTAAAGTCACAGCAAAGTCCCGTGTGGTGTTCGCTTGTTCCCGGTTTTGTGATGCTTTTTAAAACTTCCGTTTCGGCATCCGTGTCCGACATACCCGTTTTTTTAAATTTGTTAAATTCCCTTTCAAAAACCATTTTTTGGTCGGCATAGGAACGAAACGGCGACCAGACATAAAGTTTAACACCGTCTTTCCACGCCGCTTCAAGCATGGCTTTAAGGTAGGGGAACATTCCCTTGTCAACCTGATTGTTTCCGCCGATGTAATACTTTTTGTCAAGCGTTATAAGATTTCCCGTATAGTCATAATCTTCGGGCAAAGGATGTTCGGCGTTGACAAGCAACAAACGGGTGTAGTTGGCATCAAGGGTGTATTCGCCAAGCGTTACATTTTCGGGTGTTTCGCTGTATGAATAATCTTTTTCCTTTTCCTGTTTTTTGTCGGTTGCCACCGAAGATGTGTTGTCTTTCTTTTCTGTCTTGTCGTCGGTTTTAAAAAGTGAAATAACTCCGGCGACAGCAACAATAACTGCCGCAAGACAAAGAAGACAACCCGCAATAAAAAACCGTCTTCTTATAATCGCTTTTCGCCTTTTACTGTTATTATTCGTCAAGTTTAAGCACCGCCATAAATGCATCTTTCGGCACTTCAACCGAGCCGAGTTTGCGCATTTTCTTTTTTCCTTCCTTTTGTTTTTCAAGCAACTTTTTCTTTCGTGAAATATCGCCGCCGTAGCACTTTGCAAGAACATCTTTTCTAAGTGCCTTTACGGTTTCCCTTGCAATAATCTTTCCGCCAACGGCAACCTGAACGGGAACTTCAAATAATTGCCTGGGAATAAACTCTTTAAGTTTTTCGGCAATTCTTCTTGCCCGTGCATAGGAATTTGAACTGTGAACTATAAAGGACAGCGCATCCACCGTTTCGCCTGCAAGCATAACATCAAGCTTAACAAGTTCGCTTTTTTGGTAACCTGCCGGCTCGTAGTCAAAACTGGCATACCCCTTTGTGCGGGATTTAAGGGCGTCGAAAAAGTCGTAAACAATTTCGCCCGTCGGCATAAGGTAGTGAATATCCACACGGTCGCCCATATATTTCATATCTTTGTAAACGCCCCGGCGGTCTTCGCAAAGTCCCATAATCGTTCCTACATAATCGCTCGGTGCAAAAATATGCACCTCACTAATCGGCTCACGCGATTCGCTGACAGAGGCAGGGTCGGGGTAGTTTGTCGGGTTGTCAACCGTTAAAACCGAGCCGTCGGTCAGTTCAAATTCGTACATAACGGACGGCGCAGTCGTAATAATGTCAAGATTATATTCGCGTTCAAGCCGTTCTTCGATTATTTCCATGTGCAGCAGTCCCAAAAATCCGCAACGGAAACCGAAACCCAATGCCTTTGATGTTTCGGGCTCGAAAAGTAAACTTGCATCGTTTAACTGTAATTTTTCAAGTGCTTCTCTAAGGTCAGGATATTTTGCACCGTCCGCAGGATAAATACCGCAGAAAACGACCGGTTTTACACTTCTGTAACCGTCAAGCGGACTATCGGCAGGATTATCGGATAGCGTAATAGTATCGCCCACTCTCGCTTCCGAAACCGTTTTTATCGATGCCGAAAGATAACCTACCTCCCCTGCCTCCAAACAGTCGCAGGGTTCAAGTGAGGTTGCCCTCTTTCTGCCTATCTCAACCGTATCAAAGTCCGCCCCCGTTGCCATCATTTTGACCTTTTGTCCGCTTTTGAGTTTTCCGCTTACCACCCTGAAATATACTATTACACCCTTGTACGGGTCATAGTATGAATCAAAAATAAGTGCCTTAAAGGGTGCATTTCGGTCACCTTTGGGGGCAGGTACATATTTTACTATCTGTTCAAGTACCTGCTCTACATTAAGTCCCGTTTTAGCGGATATAAGCGGTGCTTCGTCAGCAGGGATACCTATAATATCCTCTATTTCGGTCTTTATTCTATCAGGCTCGGCAGACGGCAGGTCTATTTTGGTTTTAACGGGCAGTATTTCAAGAGCGTGGTCAACCGCAAGATAGGTATTTGCAAGTGTCTGTGCCTCTATGCCCTGCGATGCGTCAACCACTAAAATTGCACCCTCACACGCAGCAAGCGAACGTGAAACCTCATAGTTAAAGTCAACATGTCCCGGTGTGTCTATTAAATTAAGTTCGTATTCCTTACCGTCAAGTGCCGTATAGTACAGTGTTACGGCGTGTGCTTTTATTGTAATACCACGTTCCCTTTCAAGTTCCATACTGTCAAGTATCTGCTCTTCCATATCACGCTCTGCTACCGACTTGGTAAGTTCCAAAAGACGGTCGGCAAGTGTGGATTTTCCGTGGTCGATGTGTGCTACTACACAAAAATTTCTTATATTTTCAAGAGG
>JAZLFY010000165.1:0-7138 GCA_045616025.1 Acutalibacteraceae bacterium
TATGATGTTAAACTTTGTGACGACTGTAAGGTATATGATGTAAGTGAATACTACACCGACCATTTAGGTGAAGAAACCAAACTGCGTGTAGGCGACCGTGTTCAAGGTTGGCTTGACTATACGGGCAAATTAAAATATGTCTTTGTTATTTCCCGCACAAATGAAAATCCGGTTACCGCACACAGAGGTAATCATATATGTAAAGACTGCGGCGAAGGTGTAACATGGACACCGTGGACCAACGGTTCAAAGCTTCCGACAACAAGCGGACATTATTATCTTTGCGGCAATGTTGTTGCACCTCAGACAAATATAGAAAAAGACCAAAATGTTGTACTTTGTCTTAACGGCTACTCTATTCGTGCCGCAGGAAAGCGAATTTACGCAAACTTTGAAGAAAATTCTCACCTTACCGTACACGACTGTGTCGGAACGGGCAAGATGTATTCAAAATATTTAGGTGACCTCGGCACAACGCAGGGTGCAATATTCTGGGTACGTTACGGAACACTTAAACTGTTCGGCGGTACATACCAGGCACCAAGTACAACCACACAAAATGTAGGTCCGGTAATTGCATCACAGAGCAACACCGAGGTAACAATTAAAGATGCCACCGTTATAGGCGGTACAACCACGAAAAACGGCGGTGCAATACACATAGGTGCCGGCAGTAAAACCATACTGTCCATTGAAAACTCTACCATTGTTGCGGGTCAAACCGCAACGGGTAAGGGCAATGCGATATATATGTCTAAGGATGCCAAATTAAATCTTGCGGGAAAAGTTAATGTTCAGAGCTCGGGCGGTAACGATTTGCATTTCGGCTCGGGTGCGGTAATTAACTTTGATAAGAATAATCCGTTCTGCTGTGACGGTAAGATATCGGTTGAAACCGAAACGGCAAACGGTAAATTCACATCAAACTATATAGACGGTGCGGAAAATTACTTTGTAAGTACCGATCCTTCTATTGATTTAAATGTTGTTCCGGGCGGTTATCTGTTCCTTGGCAGAAACCACAGTGTAACCGCACACAAGGTAAGCCATAAGTGTGAAGACTGCGGCGAAGATGTCCAGTGGACACCTTGGACGAGTATGTCCACACTACCTGTTACAAGCGGTCACTATTACCTGTGCGGCGATGTAACTACCGGACAGAACGATATGCTTGCAAATCAAAATGTTGTACTTTGTCTTAACGGATATACCGTTAAAGGAAACGGCAACCGTGTATATTCTATGAACAATAACGGTGTTGCACTTACCGTGTGTGACTGCACGGGAACGGGCAAAATGTACAACGGCAAAACTTCGGGTAATTTAAGCACCACACAAGGCGGTGTAATCTGGGCGCCGAAAGGTACACTTAAAATCTTCGGCGGTACATATCAGGCGACAACGGCTCAGTTACCCGGCAACGGCTCGGTATTCTGTCTTGACAGTGCGGCAAACCACATTATTAAAGATGCTACCGTTATCGGCGGACCTACCGCTAAAAACGGCGGTGCAATATGTGTCGGCAACTCAAAAGGCACACTTACTCTTGAAAACACTACCGTAATTCCCGGCAGTGCCGCAACGGGTAAGGGTAATGCAATATATGTGGCAGCCGGTGCAAAACTTAATCTTGCAAATAAGGTTAATATTCAAAGTTCAGGCGGCAACGATTTGTATTTGTGCGCCGAAGCAAGGGTTAATTTTGATACCGAAAAACCGTTTACTTCGGACAGTAAGATTTCTACTTCTACCGAAAGTGCAAACGGCAGAATAAGCCAAAACTATATAAGCGGTACGGAAAATTATTTTGCAAGTACCGACCCGTCTTGCGCAGTAAAAATTGTACTTAATTCTTACCTGCAAATAGGTAAAGAATATCCCGTAACACCGCACAGAAACACCCATACTTGTGAAGAGTGCGGTAAGGATGTTGAGTGGACACCTTGGACGAGTGCTTCCACATTGCCGATTGAAAGCGGTCACTACTATTTGTGCGGCGATGTTACAACCGAACAGAATAATGTAGGCACAAACCAAAATGTTGTACTTTGTCTTAACGGTTATACCGTAAAGGGTTCAAGCAACCGTATCTACGGCATAACGGGTGACGGTATGAAACTTTCAATTACCGACTGTGTCGGAACGGGTAAGATGTATAACGGCAAGACTTCCGGCAGTTTCGGTACAACGCAGGGTAGTGTTATTTGGGTATCAAAAGGTATACTTAACATCTTTGGCGGTACATATCAGGCAACAACTGCCGAAATACCCGGCAACGGCGCAGCCATTTGTATTGATACAGGTACCACCAACACCATCAAAAATGCTACAATTATCGGCGGACCTACCGCTAAAAACGGCGGTGCGATTTATGCCGGCAATGAAAAAACCGTACTTAATCTTGACAACACAACCGTAATTTCGGGCAAAGCCGCAACGGATAAGGGCAACGGAATTTATATGGCGGCAAAATCGAAACTTTACCTTACCGGCAAGATTAATATTTCCGGCTCGGGCAGTAACGATTTGTATTTAGGTGCAGATGCGCTTATAAACTTCAACACCGAAAAACCGTTACTTGACGGCAGTAAGATAGTTACCGCAACCGATACCGCAAGCGGCAGAATAACACAAAACTATATAACCGGTGCGGAAAAATACTTTGTAAATGCCGACCCGACAGGCAGTGTAAATGTTGTTCTTACCTATATTCAGTTAGGTAAAAACCACGAAGTAACAGAACACAGAACAACCCATACCTGCGAAGAATGCGGCAAGAGTGATGTATGGCAACCCTGGACGAGTGCTTCCACACTTCCGACCAAGAGCGGTCACTATTATCTGTGCGGTGATGTTTATACCGACCAGAACACCGTAGAGGCAGACCAGGATGTTGTACTTTGTCTTAACGGATATACCGTTAAGGGTTACGGCAACCGTATTTATTCACTTAATAATAACAATGTAGCCCTTACAATGTGCGACTGTGTCGGCACGGGTAAGATGTATAACAGTAAGACAGGCACTAATTTCAGCACCACACAAGGCGGCGTTGTTTGGGTACCCAAGGGAACACTTAAAATCTTCGGCGGTACATACCAGGCGACAACCGCCAAGATACCCGGCAACGGCTCGGTATTCTCTCTTGACAGTGCGGCAGAACATATAATCAAAAATGCCACAATTATCGGCGGACCTACCGCGGCAGGCGGCGGCGCGATATATGTCAGCAAGGGTACTGCCACACTTACACTTGAAGATACTACCGTAATTTCGGGCAAAGCCGATACGGGTAAGGGCAACGGAATTTATATGGCGGCAGGTTCAAAACTTAACCTTGCCGGCAAGATTAATATTTCCGGCTCGGGCAGTAACGACTTGTATTTAGGCGCAGGTGCACTTATTAATTTAAGCACCGAAAAGCCGTTAACCTCTCCCGACAGTAAGGTTGTTGTCGACTCCGCAAGTACAGACGGTAAGATAACCGAAAACTACACAGCAGAAGCAGAAAAATGCTTTGTCACTGCCGCACCTAATTATGCGGTAGATGTTGTTTCAAATTCTTACATACGGTTAATCAGTGTACACAAAGAAAATCATAAGTGTGATGACTGCGGCAAGGATGTCCAGTGGACGGCTTGGACGAGTGCCACAACATTACCTACCGATAGCGGACATTATTATTTAAGTGTTGATGTTACTACGGGACAGAATAATATTGCCGCAAACCAAAATGTAGTTCTTTGTCTTAACGGTCATACCGTAAAGGGTACGGGCAACCGTATATACTCTTTAAATGTTACTAATCCTGCACTTACAATATGCGACTGTGTCGGTACGGGTAAAATGTTCAACGGCAAAACCACCGGCAGTTACAGTACAACGCAGGGCGGTGTAATCTGGATAAATAAAGGCACACTTAAAATCTTCGGCGGTACATACGAAGCAACAACCGGTAAGATACCCGGCAACGGCTCTGTATTCTGTTTTGACAGTAAGACCGAGCACATTATCAAAAACGCAACAATTATAGGCGGTCCTACGTCAGCAGGCGGCGGCGCAATATTTGTTGCTGCAAATGTTAAGTTGCGTCTTGAAGATGTAAACATTACATCGGGCACTGCAGGTACCAAGCAAGGCGATGCTGTTTGCGTCGGTGAAAACGGAACGCTTACCCTTGCAGGCAAGATAAATATAACCGGCGGCACAAATCAGATGTATCTTAACACGGGCGCTTATATCACATTTGACGGTGCTTTAACCGAGGGTAGCGAGTTTGGTGTACTCTCGGCAGACGAAGACGGCAAGATTTCCACCAACTACACAGAAGATGCCGAAAAGTATGTCAAGAGTGAAAAATCGGGCTATATAGTCGTCAAGAAAGACGATGCGCTTTATTACGAAGCCGCCCCGTTAAAAAGCACGGTTGGTGCGGCTTCGCCGTCAAAATTATCTATTTTCAGTACACTCTTTAATCTGCTCAGAAAGGTAGGTTTATAATGATGAATAAAGTTATAAAATCATTTGCTTTTTTACTTTGCCTTACAATGCTTTTGGGAATAGTAGGTTGCGGCAATGATAAAGAAAAAGCATCTGCCAAAACAAGCAGAAGATATATAGAGGGTGAAGTCACATACGACGGTGACGAAACCGCCGACGAGGGCTTCCGTGTCGGTTACGGCAGAACCGAGATTATGCCTAACGACTCTGTTCCGCTTGACAGTTACGGTAATGCCCTGCAGCGTTTCAGTACGGGTTATCTTAACAAGATTTACTTTACCTGTATTGCAATTACCGATGAAAACGACAAAACCATGCTTTTGACTACCTATGATATTACCCAGTCAACCAATGTTGTTCTGGATAGTATAAGACAGTATGCAAAGAAAAAGTACGGTATTGACGAGGGCTATGTCCATTTAAGCGGAACACATACCCACTCATCGGTTGCAATAGGACAAAAGGTTAAGGTTGTAGACGATTATAAGGTTAAACTTCTTTCCCGTGCGCAGGAGGCAATAGATTTTGCCATGGCGGACAGAAAAGCCGCAACAATTTTTGCAGGCGAAACCAAAACCGAGGGACTTAACTTTGTCCGTAACTACTACCGTGCAGACGGTACAACCGCGGGCGATAACTACGGTCTGTTTAGCAATGCCCCCGTTGTAAGACATGTTAAAGACCCCGACGAGTCTATGCGACTTATAAAATTCTGCCGAAAGACAAGTGACGGCAAAAAAGCCAAAGATGTTATTCTTATGAACTGGCAGGCACACAACCACTTAACCGGCGGTTCGGATAAAACCGATATTGCGGCAGACTTTTCGGGTGCGTGCAGAGAATATATGGAAGAACAGAAAGACTGTTATTTCACCTTCTTCCAGGGTTGTGCGGGCAATCTTAACGAACAGGATTCGTATTTTCCCAATAACAACCGAACAACCGATTACAGAGAATACGGTAAACTGCTTGGCGGTTATGCGCTTGATGTTTATGACAACTTAAAAGAGTGCAAAGCAGGAAAGATTAAATGCATTACCGAACAATTTGAAGGCCCTGCCATGCACAAATATGACAGTCTTATAAATCAGGCGAAGGAAGTTTTGGCGCTTTACAAAGCAATGGGCAACAGTTCTTCCGCTATTCTTCCATTATGTGAACAGTACGGAATACAGGGTTATTATCATGCATCCAGCATTGTTAAGTACTTTACAACCGAAAAGACCGTAAAAATGCCGGTCAATGCCTACTGTATAGGTGACGAAATCGGTTTTGCAACGGCGCCCATTGAATTTTTCGATGTTTTAGGTCAGCGTATGCGCGAGGGCTCACCCTTTAAGGTAACCTTTACGCAGGGCTATACCGACGGCAACTCATATTCTTATATGCCCTCTGCCGATGCTTACGATTACGGATGCTATGAAGCATATAACACCCGTTATGATAAGGGCTCAGGTGAAATGTGCGCCGATAAACTTATCGAAATGCTTAAAAAGATTTATAAATAATTTAAAAAGGTGAAATTATGAAACAGGAAGTTATAGAACAAATTAAAGAAAACAAACTTATAGTAATTGTTCGCGGTGTTTACGGTGAAGATTGCATAAAACTTGCAAAAGCACTCTACACCGGCGGTATAAAGATGATGGAAATTACCTTTGACCAGAAAAATCCGGACGAACTTTATAAAACGGCAGATGCCATAAAAGCCATAAAGCAGGAAATGGCAGGTAAAATGCTTGTCGGTGCAGGTACGGTTATAACAACCAAACAACTTGACCTTGCAAGAGATGCCGGCGCGGAATTTATAATTTCACCTAATATAGACAAAGAGATTATTCAAAAGACGGTTGAGTACGGACTGGTTTCAATTCCCGGCGCATTAACCCCCACCGAAGCGACAGCGGCGTATAATTGGGGCGCAGATTTTGTTAAATTATTCCCTGTATCCAATTTTGGTTCTTCTTATGTTAAAGCCGTCAGCGCACCGCTCAGCCATATTCCGTTTTTGGCGGTCGGCGGCGTAAGTGAAACAAACATAAAAGACTTTTTAAATGACGGGGCAGTCGGTGCGGGTGTCGGCGGAAAACTTGTTAATAAAGAGTGGATAAAAAACGGCGAATTTGATAAAATCACCGCACTTGCCCAAACATTTATCAAAAACATAAATTCATAATACTCTGTAAAACAAAATGAAACAGACCTTCTTTAAGAAGGTCTGTTTCATTTTTGAAAAGAGATTTTATGTTATGAAAATATCAAAGATATTTCATAAGGCATTATTATTTTATGCTTTTAAGCATTTCAACTATTTTTTCGCCTACCGCCTCTGCCGTTCCTTTGGCATAATTGGTGGTGTCAACCTCGTAACAGCCGTAGTCATAAGCCGCTTTGGTGGGCAGATAATAGAAGTTTGCATCGGTGTAGCCCTGTGTAACCGTAAAATCAAAGGGCGATTTTTCCCTTATTTCCTTACCCGTTTGGTCAAACATCTCAAACGGTACTGCCGACCAACCTATGTTACCTATGCGGTGAACACGAAGCGGAATTTCAATAAAGTCTTCCGTAATTTTGCTGCGTTTTACTATTGCTGAGGCGTGGAAAGCACTTTCAAACCCAAGTTCTCTTGCAAGTTTTG
>JAZLFY010000166.1:0-5281 GCA_045616025.1 Acutalibacteraceae bacterium
GGTTTGCTTTTTGTGGTTTACTGGACTTGTATAGCTATTCCCTTAGGAAAATATTTTGATGTCGGCATAGCAAACTTCTTATTGCAGGCATCGGCCCCGCTGTTGTTTATGACCGTTTATCCGATAGTCTTTAAGAAAATAGAAAACAGAAATAATAAAAAAACAAAACAATAAAGTTCATAATATAAACAAACCGTCGCAAGAATTTGCGACGGTTTGTTTTATCTTTATTCGGTTTTTTATTTAAATTCGACAATAAAATATGATGTATTCTCGGGGAGGGTTACGGTTATTTTTCTGCCCGTTCTTTCTATATTTGCTTTGCCCTTTGTTATGGGAAGATAAACAGTCGGCTCTAAATCACTTTCAAATTCCACTTTTTTTGAAACACCTATCGGCGTTACTTTTGTTATAAGGTTTACACGGCTTCTGTGGAAACGGATTTTATCAAGATTTTCGTCAATTTCGGTATCAAAATCTGACGAGAGAAAATGGATAATCTGATTATCATTTGTGCCGAAACGGTTTATGAAATACCCTGTTTGACTTATAACATCAACCGAAGATTTGGGAAGGTAAGCACATAGTTTACCGATAAATTCGGGCATAAATTCTTCATCACTTGCACGGTGAGGGTTAAACTCCACCCCGTTATTAAGTGTCTGCCACTCACCTTTCAGATAAGGAAATGTTGTATCTGTTACCCATGCGGCAGATTTATGCCAAACATTATCGCGAATTTTTGAATAGAAATCTTGCGGTGCGCAGTCCGGTCTGTCGGGCAAATCCGTGCAGTTTTCCACTTCGGGAAAACTTGTATATCCAAGCGCAAAAACCTTTCCGCCGTTTTTAATGTAATCGGACATTTTTTTCTGCTCTTCATCGGTCATCATAATAACCGAGGGCAGAATTACCGCTTTAACGGTATTCGCATTTTTCGGGAAATTAACAACGGTTTCTACGCTTAATCCGTTTTTAAGCAATGTAAGAAGTGCAGAAGAATAATCATAAGTGTATCCTTTTTTGGTAGCGCCGAAAAATGTATTGTTTCTTGTTGTATAGGAATAATAAACACCTATATTTGCACAGTTTTCTTTATTAAAAAGATAATTATGCTCTTTTTGGAAAGTAAATACATTTTTTACAAGTTCCGCTTCGTTGGGAAGTTTATCAAGATATTCTTTTTTAAGACCTAATCGGGGTTTTAGGGTTGACATATAGCAATCGGCACCGACAAACATATTTGTTGCCCAAATGATATTTGCGCTCGGCTCTGTAAAGCCGTATCCCGTTCCGAAACATCTGACACCCTTTTCTTTCGCAACTGCGGCATGAAGGGAACTGTCAACAATTTTTTGAGCCATTTTTGAATTTACGGTTACGGGGTCGTTTTTATACGGAGGGGTATTGCCGCAAAGTTCAAGATTTGCATAATCACAACCACACAGGAACTGACGGACATCTGCCGCCTGACCTATTGCAGTTGCGGGTGCGCTTGCATTACCGCAGGCGGTAAGGACAAAATCTTTCGGAAGTGCTTTGCGGAGTTTTTCATAGAAATTGCCGCCTGCCTCAAACCGAATTTGTATCCATGTTTTAAAATCGGGGTTACTGAAATTGCCCCAGAAATTCTGGTCATAAGGGTCGGGGAAATCGTGCCCCGTGCGTTTTTTGAATTCCGCACGGCAATGCGGACAAGCGCAGGAATTCATATGCATATAGTTTACGGCATCGTCCGCCATAAGACCGTCTATACCCGTATCGGCAATAAGGCGCTTTGCATACGAAATATATGCATCAATAAAGTCGGGATTGCGAAAACAAAACCCGTCTGCCGAATATTGAGGATAATAAAGCGGCTTACCGGTTTTAACATCTACCATACGCCAATCGTTTAAGCGCTTACCCTCATATTCCCAGGAAGCCGCCGCCTCACGGGAGGGCGAAAACGGAATATGCGGACCGGAGTGAACTATGCAATGTTCCATTTCTTCCACTGTGGAATATCTATGTACCAAATTTACGGAGTGGTGGTCGTAAAGTTTAATATTGTACTTATGAAGTTCGTCTGCTATTGCCTTTATGTAACTGTGAAGTATGGTAAAATAAGGCAACCAGTCAAAACGGAAATGTGCACCGTAAAGAATAACGGTGTTGACATTACTTTCACTTAATTGCTTTGCATATTTTTTGATTTTTTCCTGCCCGTCAACACTCGGCCAGTTAAGGTCTTCAAGTGCAAACCACCATGCGGCAATTCTTTTGTTTTCCATAATCATACCTCTTTTTTAAAGCAGAAAAGCCGACTGATGCCGGCTTTTTATTTTTCTTATTCGTCTTTGGTTTCTTCTGTATCAATATCAACTATATTAACATTAACACGGGTTACAACCGTTCCTGCCATGGTTTGAATTTTGTCCTTGACATTTTTCTGGACACCCTCTGCAACCTCACGGGCATTTGCACCCTCTTTAATGCAAACATTAACGGTTATGAGTACCGCACCGTTTACATTTTCAATTTTAACGCTTTTAAAAGCGCTTTTCATTCTGAAAGTTTCTTTTATATCAATTTCACATTTTGAAAGAGAACTTACACCCTTTATTTCGGTTGCGGCAAGTTCCGCCATTTTTTCAAGAACATCTGTACTGACATTTAATACGGTTTTATTATCCTGCATAATATTACCTCCTGCTTTTTGTTTAATCTATTTTAACACATAAAATATAATTGTGCAAGTTATATATTTATTTAACTGCAACGATTTTTATATTTTTAAGTTCAATATTTGTCTGTCCCGTGACAATATCCTGTATTTGAAGTGTTTGGGCATCGGTTAACTTTTCACCCGAAACGACGATGTTTGCGCTGTCGTTTGAAAGCACGGCAACCGCCTTTTCAAAGCCCTTTGCCTTTAAAAGCGATTCGATGTTCTGTGCAGTGGCAATACGGTTTGAAAGAGTATCAACCGATTTAAGCGCCTCTTTTTTCTCGTTATCTGTAAGACTGCCCGATTTAAGTGTTTCTTCCGCTTCTTCCCTTATCTTTTCGTATGCCTTATCGCGCTCTTTAACAGCGGTTTCAAAATAATCGGTCTTGGCGGTTGTTGCTTTTGCAGAGGTCTTTGCCGTTTTTTCTGTGTCACTTTTTTGACTTACAAAGGTGGTTTCGCCCATATATTTATCATTGCCCGAATATTTGACATTAAGCCAAACCGCAAGCCCTAACGCCACAAACATTGCTGCTACCGCAATTTGCCCTTTTGTAAAAATCTTACCTTTTTTCATATTAATTTCCTCCTGAAATATAAACTCTTTTTGATGTTATATTAAGTGCCGCCAAAACGGCATTTTGTATTTTTTCGCGTATTTCTTCACTGTCGCCGCCCGAACAGATTATTGCCACGCCCCGTATTTGCGGCATACTTTCGGTCACAATAAGTGCCTTTTCGCCGCCGTTTGAATCTTTTACCGTTATGTAAGAGCGTTTGTTCTTTTCGCTCTCCTGCGTGGTGTTGCCTCCGTTTGCCTTTGTGTTGTCGCTTTCGCCCGTATCGGCATAGGTGTAGCGCACACTGTTTTCAAGCGTTACCACAACCGTCGGGTTTTTATCGCCGCTTATACTGCTTGTTATTTCCTTTACATTTTCTTCTATTTCATTTTTGTATTCTTCGCAGTCAACCGAAAATTTTTGTGTATTATTTTCAGATTTTTCCGAAAAATTTGAAGAAACAAAAATAAGCAATATTCCGGCAACACCGAGGGCAATAATTATTTTCGGTTTTTTAAGTATTCTTTTTATTTTTTTAATAATTTCAGTCACCGATAACACACACCTTATATTCTCCGCCGATTGCATTTTCTATTTTTTCGGCAGAGGTATTTGACCAAACGGTGACCTTACTTATTATTATGTCGCCGTTCTCGTTTTTAGAAGTTTCTACTTCTATTTTACTAAATGAAATATTTGCCGATTTAAGTGCCTCGATAAAAACGGCTTTTGTGGCTGAGTGCCGCATTTCTTCATTGTTTTCTTCACTGCTTTCTAAATTAAAATTTATACTTTCAAGCGGAAGAACTTTTGAAAAGGTCAGTAAAAAAGCAAGAAAGCATAAACAAAAGGCAAACCTGACCGATTTTGACATACTGCCGTTTGGTACTAAAATACCGATTATTCCAAGCGCCGCCGCCATTGTGCAGAACGCGCCTATAAAACGAAAAATACTGCTCATATCCCTTTACCTGCCGTGGTTAGTATTCCGAGCGATATTATAAAAAGCGCAAAGGTAAGCAGTAATATACCCAAAAGGCAGGCGGCGGTACTGTCAACCGATTTAAGCAGATGTTCGGTTTTGCTTTCACAAAAAAGGTTGCAAAATCCGGCACAAACGGTAAGGCAAATTCGCCAGATAAGTATATTAAGTATTACGGGTATCATAATAACCGCAACAACTATAACGGCATAAATGCCGACCGAAGAACGCAAAAAGCCGACACTTGAAGCCACGCTTACCACGGCTTCGGACAAAATGCTTCCTGCAACGGGAACACCCGTGCCGAGTATAAATTTTGCTGTTTTTAAAAGGGCACTGTCTGCCGCCGAATTTACGGCGGTTTGCACCGAAAGAACACCTAAAAACACAGTGGAAATTAAGGTAAGTGTCCAAAGGGTAACCTTTTTTAAGGTGTCGGCAAGTCCGCTTTTTTGAATTAGCGGCGAAATTCCGCCGGTCACACTTATACATAAATATCCGCCCATAAGCGGCATTACACCAAAGGCGGCAAAATTTGAAACCGCCGTACAAAGAATTAAAAGCACTCCGCTTGCCGCCGCGGCGGAAAGGGTAAGCCCCGAAGCGGCGCAAAGCCCCGTAAAGACGGGCACAAAAGAAATCATAAAGGTTGAAACACTTTTTACGGCATCCACCGAAAATGTAATGCTTTTCCAAATCGGAGTGCTTATGGCAAGTGCCGCCGCCGCGGCGCAGGCATAGGACATATCAAAAAGAACTTTTTTATCAAAAAAAGTCTTTGCCGCCGAGATTATAACGGTTATTCCGACAACCGAAAGGCAGGCAATAAAAGGCGTTTTAAAAAGGTCTTTAACAGTATTTAAAAGAAAGTTAAAAACACCCTTTACACTTAAATTGTTTACCCAGTTTTTATCCTTTAAATCAAGTCCGTTATTCTCTAAAATTTCTTTTGTTTCGTTATCTATTGCCTGCTCGGTTTTATCCACTCCGAAAGTGCTGAAATTATCGGTATATTCATCGGCGAATACA
>JAZLFY010000167.1:0-6369 GCA_045616025.1 Acutalibacteraceae bacterium
AATGTAAGGCTTATAAAAGCATCCGAATCTGAAGAACATATCGAAAGCAAAACCGAAAAAAATCAATTTTCCTATTTAAAGGCGCAAATGCGTCGCACCGGTTTTGTCACATTTGCAAGTACGGGACTTAGTTTTGTTTTCCGCCTTGGCTGGCTTATTTCAATGGCTTGGGGCTGTATCGGAATAAGCAGAGGTCTTTTCACTTACGGTACCTTAATGGCAATCACTCAACTTGTCGGTCAAATTCAAGGCCCGTTTGCAAGTATGAGCGGTCTGCTTTCCCGTTTTTATAATACTCTATCCTCTGCCGAGCGAATTAAGGAACTGTTTGATTTGCCCGACGAGGTACAAACCAAAGCAGAAAAGTACAATGCGGAAAAACTTTACGGTGAACTTAAAGAAATTGATTTTAGGAATGTTTCTTTCTCATATAACCGCAACACCGTTATTTTGGACAATGTTTCCTTTAAGATTAATAAGGGCGATTTTACCGCCGTTACAGGACTTTCGGGTGGCGGAAAAAGTACACTGTTTTTAATTCTTTTAGGGATATACACACCCACCGGCGGCGATGTTGCTTTTGTAACGGACGATAACAGAATAACTGCAGGAAAAAGCACACGGTGTTTATTCTCCTATGTTCCGCAAGGTAATGCATTGTTTTCGGGAACACTTAAAGAAAATATTTCGATGTTCTGCGAAAACGCTACCGAAGAACAGATTAAAGATGCCGCAAGAATTGCATGTATAGACGATTTTATCGACACCCTGCCTGACGGTTATGATACCGTAATCGGCGAGCGCGGACTCGGTCTTTCGGAGGGACAGGCACAAAGAATAGCCGTTGCCCGTGCAATACTCGGTAATTCACCTATTCTGTTGCTTGACGAAGCAACCAGCGCACTTGATGAAAATACCGAAGCACAACTGCTTAAAAACATTTCTTCACTTAAAAACAGGACTTGTTTTATTGTAACCCACCGTAAAGCCGCACTTTCGATATGCAATAAGCGCATCCACCTTGAAGAAAGTAAAATAAGTGAAATTGATATATAAAAAAGCACCCTGATGGGTGCTTTTTTAGTGTGGAGAGTGGATGGTTGAGAGTGAAGTTTTGGTGTCCTGCGGACGGCATATTAAACGGGATGTCGAAGGCGCCATCCCCTACAATATATTAATTATAATTTGTAGGGAACGCATAGTATGCGTTCCGTTTTATATAGCATCGCAGACACATTAATCAAAACGAAGTCTTGTATATCATCCGTTCGCAGAACGGCATATCATCAATTCCGCAGGAATTGTATATCATCATTGCGAAAGGTATATACAACCTTCGGTTAATGATATACGCCTGACGGCGATGATATACACACTTCATGTGATGATATACCATTGCTTTCGCAATGGATAATTAAAAAACGCCCCGAAGGGCGTTTTTTAATGTAGCGGATAATCTTCCGGCTCAAAAATGTGGTGCAACAGATAAATCGCATCGTCACTTGTGAGAGAGCCGTCACCGTTAAAGTCAACCGGTTGGTTTACGGGATAGTCTTCCGGCTCAAAGATGTGATGCAAAAGATAAATCGCATCATCACTTGTTATTCCCTCACTGCCGTCAATGTCACCAACAACATATTTTTTACAACCGCACACCGAGCATTCATCTTTATCGTTAAATGTATGCTTTTCTTCGTTTACTTTTTCGTCACAGTTTGCGCATTCTTTCCAGTGGCTTGTTGCATCCTTTATCCAACTGTCACTTACAAGATAATGCAGTGTTTCTTTTACCGTTTCGTTGCAAACAGTACAGCGTTTAAGCACATACCCGTCCTCGGTACTTGTTGCCGGTTTTTGTGTTACCGTTTCAAATGTATGGTTTGCAAGCAGTGTTCTTTCATAATTACATATATTACAGAATTTATCGCAGTCGCTTGAATATAAATGTGTGGCTTGGTCTTTTTTTGCTTTACAAATACTGCATTCATACCAATGGTATGTATCGTCATAAGAATACGTTTGCTTGTATTGGTGGGGCGGTACAGTGCGGACATATCCGCAGGTGTTACAGGTTGTATCGCAGGCGTTGTCAAATATGTGCTTTTCGTAATCGGTTTTATTAAAACAAACAGAACATTCGTGCCAGTGGTATGTGCCGTCGTTTGACCAAACGGTTTTATATTGGTGCTTGATTGTTCTTGTATTTCCGCAGACATTACAGGTTGTATCGCAGTCGTTATCATATACATGCGATACGGTGCGCTCGGCTTTGCATACATTACATACGGTATCGCAAACATTATCGAATATATGCCCTTTTGCCGGTATTACCTGCATTTCGGCATACGGACACATTGTGCAGGTACAATATTTCAAACCGTCCTCTGTGCAGGTCGCATCTTCAATTATATCTTCACTGAATCTGTGGTGTGCTTTAATTGTACCGGTTATCCGTTCTTCGCATGCGGAACAAATAAAATCATAATTATAGTCACTTGTGCAGGTCGAATTATCCACAAGTCCTTTATGTCCGTTTATATCGCAGTCATAATTATAATAAATTTTTGCGCTTGTGGGTATTTTTGCTGAATATTTCGATATTCTTCCCCACTCGGTTTCGGTGCCTTTATAAAATATTTTTTTAAGTCCGGTGCAATCGGAAAATGCAGAATTGCCTATACTTGTTACACTGTCAGGTATTGTAACGCTTGTAAGTTCGGTGCAACGGTAAAATGCAGAATCGCCTATACTTGTTACACTGTTTGGTATTTCTATACTTGTAAGTCCGCTGCAACGATCAAATGCACCACCGGATATATATGTTACACCTTTTCCGATTGTCACACTTGTAAGTCCTGAGCATCCGGAAAATGCATAACTGCCTATACTTGTTACACTGTTTGGTATTTCTATACTTGTAAGTCCGGTGCAATTATAAAATGCATAACCGCCTATACCCGTTACACCGCTTCCGATAGTGACCTTTGTAATACTTGTTCCCCATGGCAAACTTGAACTATTACACCACCCCATTACACCGTAGCCGGAAATGGTAAGCTCGGTGCCGTTAAGTGTCCAGGTGCAGTCGCCGGTTGTGCCACTTGTGGCATTTGCGGCGGTAGCAGAGCCGACAACCGTTTTAGAGGTTTTGCCCTTTTCGGTAACCGTTTGGGCGGTATCTTTTACGGTGTCAATTACTGTATTAACGGCAGAATCAACCGTTTGGTCGACAGGGGTTATTATATCGGGCAGGGCAAAATAACTGCCGATAGGCAGAACACCTAAAACCATTATTATTGATAAGATAACAGATAAAAATTTTTTCATTTTTTATTTCCCCTTTTTTGAGTTGGCTTTTATCAAAAGGTATACTTTTTGATAAATATTATATCAAGAAACAAATTGTAAACATCTTGACAAAAAAGGAAAAATATGCTAATTTATTTATGAAAAATAGCACTGTCAAAAGGTATACCTTTTGACAGTGCTGTTGGTTTTTATAGTTTATGCAATGTATATAGTGCGGAACAAAACGGCGGCGGCAAGCCGCCCTCCTCCCTTTTGGGCTTGCGGAGGCAAATAGGAAAATATATTACGCCGTAGGCACGTATGTGCCCGATAGGGCATATCGTATGCATAACATATATCGTGTTTTACATATCGTGCCGCCATGGGCGGTATATCGCAAAAACGCACTCCTTGTGGTTATTATTTGATTTTCTTTATTTGGTCAAGAGATTTATACTCGCCTAAAAGTGTAAGTGACTGTCCTTCACGGATTTCAAAATCGGACGGAATTGTCACATTTACTTTTCCGTTTTCAATTACTGCAATAATGTTGACCTGATATCTTTCTCTTATATTCAACTGTTTAACCGTCTTACCTATCCACGGTTTTGGCGGCGTGATTTCCAACAGTCCACTATCGTCGGACAGTTCGATAAATCCCAAAAAATTCGGTGAAGTAAGCAACTGTGCGGTTTTTTCCGCTGCATCAAATTCGGGAATTATAACCTTATCGGCACCTAACTTTTTAAGAATTTCACGGTGGGTTTCGTCATGCGCTTTGCAGATTACATTTTTAACCCCCAAAGATTTCAAATTCATTGTTATAAGAATTGAAGATGCAAGTTCGGAGCCAAGTGCCACAACAACACAGTCACACTCCGCTATTCCGAGTTTTTTAAGTTCATTTTTGTTTTTTGCATCAAGCAAAACGGCACGGGTAACATCATCGGCAATATCTTCGATAAGTTCTTGCCGATTATCTATTGCAATAACATATTCCCCGTTTTTATAAAGGTTTTTTGCAATACTTGTACCAAATCGGCCAAGTCCGATTACTGCGTATGATTTCATAATCTTCACCTATCCTATCAATAAATCTGTATCTGCATATTTGTATCCGTCATTTGGTTTTTTGTTTTGTATAAAGCCAAGCGCCAATGTAAGTATTCCGACACGACCGAAATACATAAACAGTATCATTAAATACTGTGCCGAAACACTCAAAAGCGGTGTTGTACCTGCGGTTAGTCCTACCGTTGCAAGTGCCGAAACCGATTCAAACAAAGCATTTGTAAATTCCACCGGTGATGTGGCGGTAATAAAACAAGCACCGAAAAACGAAAGAGTTACCATTGTTATAAAAAGTGTAAGAGCATTTAAAACATAGGTGCTTGAAATGTTTCGGTAAAAGATGTGCACTCTGTTTTTTCCGCGAAGTCTTGAAATTACAAAAAGGACAAGAACAATAAATGTTACGGTTTTAAGACCGCCGGCGGTTGAACCCGAGCTGCCGCCGATTAGCATTAAAAACATTGTAAATGCTTTGCCCGCATCGGTCATTGCGCCCTGGTCTATTCCTGCAAATCCCGCCGTTCTTGATGTGACCGACTGGAAATATCCCGATTTTATTTTATCGGCAAAGTTCATACCGCCCAAAGTTTCGGTATTATTCCACTCCGCAAAGCAGATTAAAACCGTACCGAGAATAACAAGTGCCGCAGTGGTTATTAAAACAAGCTTTGTGTAGACACTTTTTCTTTTTTTAAATGATGTGAAAAATATTTCATCCCAAACAAGATAACCAATACCGCCGATAATTATAAGAAGTGACAGTGTAAGCACAACAACCGTATCGGTGCCGTATAAACTCAAACTGCCGCCGGGAGAAACAAATCCGAATATATCAAACCCTGCATTGCAAAATGCCGAAACGGCGTGAAAAACGCCGAGTTTTAACGACCTTACGGCATCAAAATCGCGAAGAAATCTTAAAAACAGAACAAGTGCGCCCGTTATTTGTACGCCAATGCTGAAAACAAGCATTTTCTTTTGAATATTAACGGCTTCGTTCATATCATCAGAACCGAAAGATACCGCAATGGCGGCACGCTGCCCCATACTTATTTTCTTTTTAAAAATAAAGATTACCGACGAAGCAACCGACATAAACCCAAGACCGCCTATTTCAATAAGGCAAAGTATAACGGCTTGACCGAAACCACTCCATTGAACATAGGTATCTTTAAGTATAAGACCGGTAACACAGGTTGACGATGTTGCAGTAAAAAGCGCAGTCCGAAAGCCGCTGGAATTACCGTTTCTTGAAGATAACGGCAAAGATAACAGCAATGTTCCCACCGCTATTATTCCTATAAAAACCATGGCAATCAATCTGCTGATATTGGTTGTATGCGCTTTTTTCTTTACCTTCATTTCAAATCACCGTCAATTTTTTCCATATATTTAATTATACATCCGCAAAACACAAAAGTGAATTGATGAAGAAATGGGTTAATAATCAAAAAGAACATCTTTGAAAAGGCAATCAAAGATGTTCTGAAATATTTATGCAATTTTAAGTTGCAGGCGGAGTTTATCGGCTATCATTGCGATAAATTCGCTATTCGTGGGCTTCCCCCTATCGTTTTGTATGGTATAACCGAAATAGGAGTCAAGTGTATCGACATTGCCTCTGTCCCACGCAACCTCTATTGCGTGGCGAATTGCACGCTCAACACGGGAGGATGTTGTCTTATGTTTCTTTGCAACTGTCGGATAAAGCAGTTTTGTTACTGAGTTTATAACCTCGCCGTCTTTTACCGACATTAGTATTGCATCTCTTAAATAGTGATAACCCTTTATATGCGCGGGAACACCGATTTGATGTATTATTTCGGTTATCATCATATAAAGTTCATTATCGGTTACAACGTTATCTTTAATTACCGGCATATCACTTTTATGCCAACCCGAAAGGGTTATTATTCTTTGTGCCATTGTATTCATATCAAAGGGTTTTAAGAAATAATACCCTGCTCCCGCTTCAAGCGTTTCTTTTTCAAGACGGCTGCTGTCGAAACT
>JAZLFY010000168.1:0-5113 GCA_045616025.1 Acutalibacteraceae bacterium
TAATGGTCGGTCATACCTGCAATATAATCTGCCGCCGCACGCTCTACCCCGTCGCGTTCACGGACTACCGCATAATCGCCGCTTAAAAAGTCGGGATTTTTTACTATGTACTCAAAAAGCCCGCAAACAACATCGCCAACCTTTTCTTCTTCCGACTGTGCAACGGGATTACGGTAAACCTTTTCAAACATAAACTCGTGAAAAAGTTCGTAGTAACGGTTTGTTTTATCATCAAATTTAATATCTGCACCGACACTTGAATTAACCATTGATTTTACAAGTGTATCAATTCGTTTGCTTTTAACAACACCTAAATTATCGGTTATTTCACGGGGCATATCATCTTCACTTACAAGACCTGCCGCCACGGCATCGTCAAAATCATGATTCATATATGCTATGTGGTCGCTGTACCTGACTATTTTACCCTCGGGCGTGGACGGAAAATCGCCCACGGTATGATGAAGAATACCGTCAAGCACTTCTGATGTAAGATTAAGCCCCTCGCCGTGCCGTTCAAGATATTTGCAGACACGGATACTTTGTTCGAAGTGGGTAAACCCGGGTTTATATATTTTGTCAAGCGCCCTTTCCCCTGCATGTCCGAACGGGGTATGTCCCAAATCGTGACCAAGTGCTATTGCCTCGGTTAAATCTTCATTAAGACGAAGCGCCCTTGCTATTGTCCGTGCAATTTGGGACACTTCAAGTGTGTGGGTTAAACGGGTACGGTAATGGTCAGATTCAGGCGATAAGAACACCTGCGTTTTATGTTTTAACCGGCGAAATGCCTTTGAGTGAATTATACGGTCACGGTCACGCTGATAAACGGTGCGCAATTCGCACTCGGTTTCGGGTGTTTCGCGCCCCTTCGAATTGCAACTGAGTGTTGCAAAGTCAGACAGTGTACTGCGTTCTATTTCTTCTGTCATTTCTCGTACAGTCATAAAACACCTCGTTTTTAAGTATCTCTACTTATTATATTAGCAAAAAATTTGAGAATTCCCCTATTTTTTTATGGTTTTAAACGGAAAAACATCAATTATTTCCCTTTTTGCCGTAATTTTTGAAGAAAATGTTTCTTTAATGTCATCTAAAAACGCTTCTTCGCTTTGAAGCGGAAGTACAAAATTTGTATTAACCTTATCGGCAAAGTCGGTATTTTGAATTTCGCCGCCTGCCTTTTCAATTAAAGTTAGCAGTTTTTTGTGCATTGAATATTCACAAGTTACCGACAAATATGCACTTTCGCACATTTTAACGGGTTTTGCATTTGATATTGCCGACTGTGCCGCCGTTTTATATGCACGGACAAGTCCGCCGGTGCCCAAAAGCACACCACCGAAATAACGGGTGACAATTAACACGGCATCACAAATGCCGCTTCCTTTAAGCACATCCAGAACGGGTTTGCCTGCCGTTTGGTGCGGCTCACCGTCATCAGAAAAACGGGCGGTATTATCACTTAAAACAAATGCATAAACATTATGATTTGCTCCGAAATTATCAGACTTTACCGTTTGAAGTATTTTAAATGCTTCTTCTTCACTTTTGCAAGGATAAAGCGAGGATATGAATTTAGAGCGCTTTTCGGTGTATTCGCCGCTTGATTTTTCATTAACGGTTAAATACTCTTTCATAATGCACCTCCCAATAATAAAAGAAAAACCGCAACTGCATACCTTTGCAGTTGCGGAACAAAGACAAATTATTACTTTTCTTCCATACCGAAGCGTTTCTTAAATCTGTCAACGCGTCCGCCGGTATCTACCAACTTCTGTTTTCCTGTAAAAAACGGATGACATTTAGAGCAAATATCCAAGCGGATGTCTTTTTTGGTGGAACGAGTTTCGAATTCTGCACCGCATGCACATTTGATTACGGTCTTTTCGTACTCGGGATGTATACCTTCCTTCATCATTGTCACCTCTTTCATTTATTCGTAACATTAAGATATTATCACAACGAAAGAGAAAAATCAAGAAAAATTTTTATTTTTTCATATTTTTTTACTATTTTTTAAGTTTATATTTTATACTTTCAAAAAATTCAAGTATTTTAAAGCGGATTAAATATTTGTTTGAGTTGACCGATATTTCGTATCCGTCCTTACCGACCGACTTTGAAAGTGTGGTTTCACTGCTTGACGGGATACATATTCCCGGAAAAATAATGCACCACCAGTTATGCCCTTTGGCTTTACCAATGCGTATGCAAAGCGACATATATTCTCCTGCCGGTAATGTAAAATCGTCGTACACCCGTGTTTTGAAAAACTCTTTTTTAACCGAAACGGTAACGGGATAATCTTTACCGTTTTCTTTAAGTGTTTTCTCTGAAAGTGCGGTTATTTTAGTAATATTTGCCTGTGCCGTGTTAACCGCCTGTTCAAGATTTTTACAGTTTGAAAAGTCGTTTTCGGTGCCGAGCAGTACGGCATCCCTTACCGTAAGTTTTAATTTTTGGTCCTCTGCATTATCCGAATTTGCAATAATATGCAGACGCAGAACATTTGACTTTAAATCGTTACAACCCGATTTAAAGCCCGAAAACGATATTATCAATGTCAGTATCAGTGCCAAAAGTACCGCTGCTTCAATTCTTTTTTTGTATTTCATAAAAAAACTCCCGTCATATCCCCAAAAGGAATATTGACGGAAGTTGAATTTTTATTCAGTTAAGTTTTGCGATTATGGGAACGAGTCCGTTTGCTTTAACGGTTTTTGCCGCCGCTTTTACTTCCCTTTTGTTTTTATAAAGTGAAAAGACAGTCGGCCCGCTACCCGAAAGGGACACGGCAAGTGCATTTGTTTTATTCAAAATGTCAATTGCTTTTTGGGAATTTGAAACCGACAAAAAGGCATTTTGGACGGCAGAATAATCAATTAAACCGTTATTTAAGGAATTTACAAATCTTTCGGTGTAAAATTCTTCTTGTGTAATACTGTCAATTTTTTGATACATCTGCGTTGTTGACTGTTTTTCGCCGTTCTTGACAAGCAGGACATAAAGCGGCTCTATGGGTTTTAAGATTATTATTTCTTCACCGATACCGCCTACCCTTGCCGTACCGCCGTTTAGAAGAAACGGCACATCTGCGCCGATGGATAATGCAATTTCATTTAATTTTTCATCTGAAAATTTTGTGCCGTAAAGTTTATCAAGTGCAACAATAACCGCCGCCGCATCACTGCTTCCGCCGCCGAGTCCTGCCGACACGGGTATTCTTTTTTTAATATTTATTTTTGCGCCGCCGATAATTCCTGCCGCTGCAAAGAAATTTTGTGCCGCTTTGAAAGCAAGATTATCTTCGCCGCACAGACTGCCGTCATCACAGAAAACGGTTATTTTATCATATTTTTTTACCGACACGGTATCGTGCAAAGATACCGTTTGCATAGCAGAATCGAGCAGATGGTATCCATCTGCTCTTTTTGAAATAATATCGAGTGTTAAATTGATTTTTGCGTATGCTTTAACTAACATAAAGTCACTTCCGTTCAGTTGTTTACAGACTGATGAAAGCCGTAACAACTTTTGGTAAGGGTTTCAAAGCGAAATCCCATTGAAGTTAATCCCTCTAAAATTCCGGGTAGTGCATCGCTTGTTGTTCTTTTGGCGGAGGTATCGTGCATAAGGACACAAATACTGTCTTTACCCGCAGCACCGTTCAAAACATTTTTAACAATGGTATCTGCGGGGATATTGTTGCCCGAAGCATCACCCGAACTGATATTCCAGTCGAAATATTCATAACCCTTTTCGGGAACAAGTTTTGAAAGACTTGTCATAATTCCCGAGCAGTATTTTCTACTTACGGTATTACTGCTGCCGCCGGGGAAACGGGTTATATTAACATCTTTACCGGTAATAGATTTAACCTTTGAGGATAGTTCCGAAAGGTCAGCAAAGAAAGCATCTGTGCTTGTGTAAATCTTTGCATAATCATGTGTATTTGAGTGCAAACCGATGGCGTGACCGTCGGCTACAATATTTTTAAGATAGTCAAGTTTTCCTGAACCTATAACAAAAAAGGTTGCCTTGGCATTGTACTTTTTAAGCGTTTCAAGGTTGCGAAGGGTGTTATCTGACGGTCCGTCATCGAATGTCAGATAACATACACCTTTACTACCTGCAGACTTTTTCTTTGCCATAAGGTCTGCAACCTGTTTTTGCAATCCCGAATTTTCTTCTTCTAATTTCGCCTTATCTGCTTCAAGTTGTGTCTTTTCACTTTCAAGACGCGCCTTATCCTCGCTAGCCGTTTTAAGTTGGGCTTTGTAGTCTTTAATTTGGGCGTTTTGAGATTCAACCTTGCTCATGGCTTTTTTTGAATTGTTATTTACTGCAAGTAAAATTCCCACAACAACAAGAACACAGATAAGTGCGGCAATTAAAACAATGAAAATTCTGTTCTGCTTAACCTTTTCAATCATTTTACAATGCCTCCAAAATATCTATATAATTATAATATCATAATTATACACACTGTCAAATTACAAATTATTACAAATTTCTATGTTGTTTTTTTAAAGCTTTAATGGTATACTGTATTAAACAAATTCTCGGAGGGATATATTTTGGCAAATAAAGTTATTATAGCAAGCGACAGTACAACCGATTTAAGTCCGGAACTTATCGAAAGATACAATGTTCGCATTATTCCGCTTATGATTTCACTTGGCGGAAAAGATTATATTGACGGGGTAGAGATTACTCCGCCCGATATTTATGAGCACAACGAAAAAACGGGTGAATTACCTAAAACTTCTGCTTGTAATATCGGCAGATTTACTGACTGTTTCACAGAACTTACCAAAGACGGCGATGCGGTAATTTTCTTCTCGCTCAGTTCGGGTTTATCTTCTTCCTGCAACAATGCACGAATTGCGGCAGAGAGTTTTGAAAATGTTTATGTGGTTGATACCAAAAATCTTTCAACAGGCGGCGGACTTTTGGTTGTTGCCGCTGCCGAAATGATTAAATCGGGTATATCGGCAAAAGATACGGTGGAAGAAGTTGAAAAACTTGTTCCCTGCGTTGATGCCTCTTTTGTTATCGACAATCTTGATTATCTGCATCAGGGCGGAAGATGTTCTTCCCTTGCGGTTTT
>JAZLFY010000169.1:0-2673 GCA_045616025.1 Acutalibacteraceae bacterium
GAATTAACGCCAATTCTTCAGGGCGGTTTTGTATTACTTCAAGTGTATCGTCACCGAATTTTTCAACAATTTTTGTTGCGGTTGACCGGCCAACGCCTTTAATTATACCCGAAGATAAGTATTTAAGTATTGAAGCAGATGATGCAGGTGTTACCCGTTCAACACTTTTAGCCGAAAACTGCCTGCCGTAGGTCGGATGAACAATAAATTCACCGTTAAATATACAACTTTCACCAACCGTAACAAAAGGAAAAACACCCACGCAGGTAAGGTGTTCTTTGCCAACACGAATAACGGCTACTGTGTAGCCGTTATTATCGTTTTTATATGTAATTCTTTCAATAATTCCTTTTAAACTTTCGGAATTTCCTTCAAATTTTTCTTCCTGCATAATATCTCCCGATTAAGAGAATTTTCACCGTTCACAAAAATAATATCATCGTTTTTATAAAGTTCTTTAACCGATGTAATAATATTTTCATCAAGTAAAGACGTGTCGGCAATTATACCGTCACAATATCCGCTTCCGTACCAGTTTTTCTTTTCGAGTATTAAATTCAGTTCGCCAATATAATTTCCATTAGTCAAAAAGACAAGTATATAGGTTTTAAATCTTGTTTTGGGAATTTTAAAACAAAGTTTAAGTATAAAAAGTAAATCACATAAACCCGAAATTGCCAAAACACTGAATACGGCAATAAGTATTCCTGATATCACGCAAAACCACCTCACAACATATTTTATGTTAAAAGGCGGTTTTGTGTTAAAGTGTTATTTTATTGTAAGAGATACATTGTAAGTGCCGACTGCCCAAATGTTATTGAATTTATCGGATTTAATAGTTGCTTCAACCTCATATGCACCGGAAGCCTTGTCTTTAACATCAACCGTTGCATAAATATCGTTTAAGGTTACTTTTTCAATTATATCTTTAGGTCCGCAAATTTTAACATTTTTAAGTGCGTTGTTTCGGGTTGCTTTAAGTCCTTCACCTAAATTTTCAAAACGGATATCCTTAACGGTAAAGGTCTTTTCACCAAATCCTGAATTATTAACTTTAACCGTAAAGAAATCAAACGCATCTAAAAGTTTTACACCTTCGGGTAGGTTTGCTTTGATTTCAAAACTATTGTTTGTTGAGGATACATTTCTGAAATCAATAGGAGAAAGTGAAATGGTATTCAAACTGTCAATAACTTTCGGATTACCTATAACCGTAACATTTGAATGGTCAACCGATATATCAAGAGTATTAACGGTTATACCGCTTGGCAGATTTTCAAAAGTCGGTTCGACGGCAACTGATTTCTTTTTGGAAATAGGTTGTGTTACCTTAAGTGTTGTATAGGTTAAGTTAAGATTATTTTCCGAAACTTCACTGTCGTTTTTATTATAAATCTTACCGTCTGAAGAATAGCGGAACAGTATTTCACCGTTTTTATCATAAATAACAACATAAGAATCGTAAGTTTGAGAGGCGCTTAAAGTTTTATTAACTTCGGCAATAGAGCCAACCGAACCGATTTTTTCAACAGTACCGCGAGGACCTTTAACAGTAATTTCACTTTGTTCGGAATTGCTTACAACCGGACTTTCGGCAATAAGACCTTCTTCTGCAGTTACACCGATAAGTTTCGGAACAATTGTAAATGTTTTACTGTCGATATAATCAAAAGATACATCTATGGTATCGGGCGAAATTGATGTAAAGGTATATCCCGTAACATTACTGTTTCGGTTTCCGTGAAGTTTTAAGGTGTATTTACCGGGCGCGTTAACGGGCGATAAATCAGCAGAAATAACAAAATCGTCGGTTTTTAGACTGCTTACAATATAATTAGGACCGCTTACGGTAACTGTGAATTTTTGTTTTGATAAATCAGTCACAATGCCAAGTCCCATATCACCGACTGCAGTGTTTTCAACCGAAATATTAGCGGAAACATCGGTAAAAACCTGTTCTCTGACAGGATTTTGATTTATCATAACAACAAGCCAAATTATAAATGCAAGTAAAATTGAAGCACAAATTGCAAAAGTTTTATTTGCAAAAAGACGGTTAAGGTTTATTCTTTTCTTATTCATTACCGTTCACCTCGTTATTATCAGTCTTTTTGTCTTTCGATAATGAAAAGATTTTTTTAACCGGTCCCCAAAAACCGGAATTATCGTCTTTTGTTTCCGTCTCAATTAAAAGTTCTTTAAGTTTGTTTGCCGCAGTAGTTACGGAATAATTTGAGGTGATTTTACCGTCAAAAGCAATGGAAATATTACCGGTTTCTTCCGAAACAACCAAAACAACAGCATCGGAATTTTCGGTCATACCAATTGCCGCACGGTGACGGGTGCCGAATTTTGAAGAAATATTATCAGCGTCCGACAACGGTAAAATACATCCTGCACAGAACACACGGGAATCTCTGATAATAACCGCACCGTCGTGAAGCGGAGATTTCGGATAAAAGATATTGTTAATAATGGCAACCGACGGCGCCGCATCAACCAAAGTACCCGAATCGGCAATATCGCCCAACTGTGTTTTTCTTTCAAAAACAATCAATGCACCGATTTTACTTGACTGCATATTGCCTGCCGCAACACAAATTTTGTCAATACAGTCAACCGCAGGATTTACAGCCGAACTTAAAAACTGTGTCGGACGAAGCCGAGACT
>JAZLFY010000170.1:0-4141 GCA_045616025.1 Acutalibacteraceae bacterium
GGTGAATATATTTGCGATTATGTTTGGAATTTAACCTACGACATGCTCCTTAAAACCAAAGATGCCGGCGCAAAACTTTTGGCGCGCGACCAAAAAGCGATAGAAGATTTAACCAATGCTTTAATAGGTGTGGGTGTTCTTATGGCTTATGTGGGAAATTCCCGTCCTGCTTCGGGTAGTGAACATCACCTTTCCCATTTCTTTGAGGTTATGGGAATTATGAAAAACGAGCCGTATTTCCTGCACGGCATTGATGTTGCCTATTCGGCATATATTACTGCCATTTTAAGAGAAAAACTTTTAAAGGGCGGCAAACCCGAAAAGGAAAATAAATTCAACCGTGAACTTTGGGAAAAGCAGACCGACGAGGTTTACCTTTGCGCCGCCGACGGTGTTAAAAAACTGCAGGACGAAACCGGCTGGCACGAAAAAAATCTTTTCCCCGTTTACAGAGAAAAATGGGACGAGATTTCCGCCGTTTTAAGCGAAGCACCGTCACCACAGAAAATGGAAAAATATCTTTCTTCGGTAGAACTTGATTTGGACGATTTTTACGGCAGATACGGTGAAAAAATTGAAACCGCTGTCCGTCACGCAATGGATTTAAAGGACAGATATACGGTTTTGTGGCTTTATAATTCGGTTTTTTGAGGTGATTTTAAGTGATAAAAGCAGTAGCATTTGATTTAGACGGCACTCTGACACAGCATAAGCAACCCCTTTCCCCCGAAAACAAGGCGGCGCTTGACCGTCTTGGCGAAAGGTACAAACTTTTAATGGCAGGCGCCGGTCAGGTTATGCGAATTTTTAACCAAATGGGGCAATACCCCATTGATATTATCGGCAACTACGGTTTGCAGTACGGCGAATATAATGCCGCCACCGGAAGTATCGACATTAAAAGGGATGAATCTTTCCCCGTTGACCGGGAAGAAATTGAAAAAAGGGTAACAATGCTTCGAAAAGAATTCGGCTTTACCGAATTTCGCGGCGACAATGTTGAATATCATCCGTCGGGTTGCCTTACATTTCCGATACTCGGAACAAAGGCAATACAGGAAGACAAACTCGCCTTTGACCCCGACAGAAAAAAGCGCAGAAAGATTTATAAAAGGGTAATTGATGTTTTTTCGGACTACAATGTATTTATCGGCGGCTCGTCCTCTTTCGATATGGCGCCCAAGCCCTATAACAAGGCGTATGCTTTGGACCTTTACTGTAAAGAAAATAACTTAAAACACAGTGAAGTTTGCTATGTCGGTGACGATTACGGCGAGGGCGGTAACGACGAATCGGTTTATCTTGCCGATTATAAGTACATTACGATAGATAATTATCTTGATTTCCCCGATGTAATAAAACCGTTGCTTAAATAGTAAAAAATGACCTCCGATTAAATCGGAGGTCTTAAATTTTATTTGTGTTTTCCGTATTTTCTAAGCGCCGCAAGAACTATGTCGGGATTATTTGTGGTAATAAGTTCTGCACCGCAATCAATGGCTTTTTTCGTTCTTTCTTCGTCATTTACGGTAGCGCCTGCCCATGTTCTTACACCCAAACTGCGCACCTTTTCAAATTCTTCTTTGCTTGCCATATTCATTTCGCTGTAAAGGGTGCGGAACATACAAGCGCAATAGGCGTATTCACGCGGCGGATAGTTAAATGTGCGCCCCATATAATTTATCGGATAATAAACATGCTGGCGGTATTTTTTGCCGTATTTTTCATAGATATATTCTTGAAGTTGTCCGCTGAAAGTGTTAATTACCACCCTGTCGGTAAAGCCGTATTCATCAACAATTTTAAGAACACGGTCACAAACGGAATATGCGGTTTCCTCGTTGCCTTCTTCTTCGGGGTATTCTTTAAGTTCCAAATCAAGCGTTAGGCCGTCAATATTCTTTACATATTCCATAAACTCGATAAAGGTGGGAATTCTCTCCCCCTTAAACTGTTCGCCCATTGTAATTCCGGCGTCAAGTCCCTTTATTTCGCCGAGTGTTTTTTGATTTACAAAACCCGTACCGTCGGTAGTGCGGTCAACCAATGCATCGTGTATAATTACAAGTTCGCCGTCACGGGTAATGCGGATGTCGGTTTCAATTTGGTCAACACCCATTTCTATTGCTTTTTTAAATGCAAGCATTGTGTTTTCGGGGTAGTCGGCACTCGCTCCCCTGTGTGCCGCAACATAAATATTGTCTTTGCTTTGAGTCCAATAATTCATAATACCGTTTCTCCTTTTTTATCACATTTTATCTCGTAAATGAAAAAACTTGACAAAATTTGAAAAAAATTTATAATGTATAATGTAATTATATTTTATTTTTCATAATTTTTCAACACCTAAAATTAATTATGATAATTTTTCAAAGGGAAGTGATAATTTTGATAAACCGTGAAGAAGAAATAATCAACCTTTTGCAGGTACATCACAGTCTTTCTTTCCACGAACTGTCGCAAATGCTGTTTATCAGCGAGCCGACCGCGCGCAGAGATGTTGCAAAACTTGAAAAAAACGGCATTGTTAAGCGAATTTACGGCGGCGTAACACTTGCAAAATTTAAGAACGAGGTTATCCCCGTAAATATTCGTGACGGTGAAAATTCCGCGGCAAAAGAGCAGGTGGCAAAAAAAGCTGCGCGGCTTATTAATGACGGCGATACGGTCTTTTTCGACTCCTCCTCTACCGTAAGGCGAATTTGCCGCTACATAACCGACCGCAAAGATTTAACAATTATCACCAACAATATGCGTGTTTTGAAAGATTTGCAGGACACGGATATAAATGTTTACTGTGTCGGCGGAAAATACTATAAACGAAGAGAGTGTTTTTTGGGCGGTTTTGCGGAAAAGTTTATCGAAAGCACCCACGCAGATATGCTTTTCTTTTCAAGTCAGGGAATTTCATTAGACGGATTTATAAGCGATGTTGACGAAGAAGAAATTTCTCTGCGCCAAAAAATGATGAAACACTCCGACAAAAAATATTACCTTTGCGACCACTCAAAAATAGGTGTTGTAAAGTCGCTTAAAGAGTGCGATATTTCCGAGATTGACGCCGTAATATGCGATGTCCAAACGGAATTTGAAAAACAGTAAAGTAAAAACATATTTATAGAATAACGGACTGCCTAAAAGGCAGTCCGTTATTTTATATTTATTACTTTAAGAGATTTCAAAATTATATTTTTACTTAATGTCCGCCTACCAAACCCTTTTTGATAAGTTTTCTGATACCGGTGCCCCAAAATTTCTTTTTTGCTCCTTGCCAAAAGATAATTGGAATTATTGTTATAAAAGAAATGTACATAACTAAACATAAAATTGATGCTATTATCCCCGGTTTTGCATTAAAGGAGCCGCTTTTTACAAATTTTGAAAGTGCTGCACATTCAACATAAAAAGGAAGTGTAAAGAACAAGCAAATTCCAAGCAAAGAAAAAATTGCGCTTATTATTGATTGAGCATTTTCAGATAATGTCGGCACAAGAGTTGATATTATTGCAGCTCCGCCGCCACAACCGAGAAAATATAAAAGCAACCATATCCATTTCCTTTTTGTTACCGTTTTTCCGATAAGAGCCAAGTCATTATCATCAAACCCGTTTTCAGTTGCCCAGTTTACAAATTCCGAATCGCCATAAGATACCATAATATTGTCCTCCTTTTTAAGCCATAAGACTTTTTATAGCCCTATTGTATCATATATAGCCCTATTTGTCAATAATAATTTAATAAGATATTATAAAGGAGGAATTATGATGACCACCTATGAAACTGTTAAAAACCGAATTTTACAACTATGTGAAGAAAAAAATATGACTATTTACAAACTGTCTGTTGAATCTGCCGTTGCGCCCTCATCAATTAAGAATATTTTGTACGGCAAAAGCAAAAATCCCGGAATAGTAACAATAAAAATGCTATGTGACGGTTTCGGAATAACATTAACCGAATTTTTTAACACAAAAGAATTTAAAGAATTAGAACAAGAAATAAAATAAATCATAACCACCGGTAAACCGGTGGTATGCACTGCCCCTATAAGGGGCGACTACTGGCTTAACCCCTAAAAGGGGTACAGAAGTTTAGCAACGCATTACAATTTCGGGCAGCCGCTCTCGTGCGGCTGTCTTTT
>JAZLFY010000171.1:0-4756 GCA_045616025.1 Acutalibacteraceae bacterium
GGGCTAATGAAAAATGAAGACGCTGCCGCTAATGAAGAAATTAATGTGCCTACGGCGTAATATAAAACGGGCGAAAAATCGCCCGTTTTATTATTTTTTATGAACTTTTTGTTTATTTATTTCGTCAATTCCTCGTGCAGCGTCGTGTTTAATGGGTTTCCAGTCGACCCTTGAAAAAAGTGCGATAACAAGCGACAGTCTGCCGATTAAATCAAAAAGCGGAAATGTAATGCAGTACCAAACCTTTTTATAAATCGGTATATGTTCTATCCGCTTATGCTCAATAGCATAAATATATGCCGCAATAACAACCGCATCAAGTACGGATTTAAAGGAATACCAAAGTGTAGTCCACAAAAATGTTAAATAAACCCCGAATGCCTTACCCGAAAGATAATATACCGTGCAACGCAGAATAAAAACCAAAACTCTTTTAAAGAAAAGGAAAATCGAACGGGGATAAACGGTGGTTAGCATATCAAAACTCATAAACCGAAAACGCAGGTTATAAATTATCTTTTTAAAGGTGCTTGTATCTTTTTTTACATATCTTTTTGCGCCCTTACCGGTAACGAATATATGTAAAAACAGTTTCGGTCCCGATTCAACAAGTGCCTGCAAATGCCCCTTTGACCAGCGAATTCTTTGCCGCATTGCCGTTTTAATATCGGTCGGTTGTTCGTCATAAAATACGGCATCGTTATTATAAGAAATTGTATAACCGTTTACAACCGCATCGGCGCAAAATGCACGGTCTTCGGTAAGGGAGGTGTAATTCCAACCGTCCTTTATAACCTCGTTTGCAAACATAAACCCCGTTCCCTGAATACGGGTTGCAAGACGGAAAAGCGACCTTGCACGGTGTTCGTTCCTCACGGTTCGGAGCCAGTGTATTCCGTAAGAAGCGGAAATCCAGTTATCCCCGAAATTTTTGGTGTTGCGGTAGGATGTAACGATTTTTTCGCCTGCATCAAAAGATTCGTTCATACGGCTTATATAATCGTTTGCAAGAAGATTATCGGCATCAAAAATAAAATATGCTTCAAATGCATTAATGCCGTAATCTTTATCAATACATTTACAAAGATATTGAAGCGCAAAACCTTTTGTGCGGTGTTCGTTATCAAATCTTTCGTAACAAACAGCGCCGAGTTTTCTTGCCGCCTTTGCCGTGTTGTCGGTACAGTTATCGGCAACTACAAAAACCGTTAAAAGCTCTTTTGGATAGTCCTGTAAATTAATGCTTTCAATAAGTTTTCCTATAACCGTTTCTTCGTTTCTTGCCGCAACAAGTATGGCGTATTTATGATTTTTCTTTGCCGCTTTGAATTTTCTGGTTGCAAAAATACCCGTAAACTTGTAAATCCATTTAAAGTGTTGCGAATAACCGATATATTCTGAAATTTGGTTTAATATATCAATTACCGTTTTCAGTATTTTCAAAACTAATTCTCCTCTGAAAATCAAGTTATGACATATATATTATACTGTTATTTTTAATAATTTCAAGTATTGTACTTTTTACTTGTAATTTTGTCAATAATAGTATATAATTATTAAGATTAGATTGGAGTGGTATGCGTGATTTTCAGAATGCTTGGCGGTGGCTTGGATTTAAGTTCTGCCGTTGCTTATATTATTTCTTCTTTGGCGGTTATTTTTATAACAATGCCGATACACGAGTGTGCGCACGGTTTTGTTGCCGATAAATTAGGCGATAAAACGGCACGCTATCAGGGCAGACTTACATTAAGTCCCTTTGCACATATTGATTACTTCGGTGCAATTTGTATCCTGCTTTTCGGTTTCGGTTGGGCGCGTCCGGTACAGATTAACCCACGAAATTTCAAAAATCCCAAATGGGGTATGGCGCTGTCCGCACTTGCAGGTCCGGTGGCAAATATTCTTCTTGCAATAGTCTGCGTTTTTATTTCAAATGTGCTGAATTTAATAGTTCCTTCTCTGATTATTGTTATCAGTATATTCATTTATATTGCGCAACTTAATATTTATCTTGCGGTATTTAATATCTTGCCTATTCCTCCGCTTGACGGTGCAAAGGTGCTTTTTGTATTCTTACCGCAAAAATATTATTTTTCGCTTATGAGATACGAAAGATATATAATACTTGCGGTTATAGTGCTTTTGAACACACCTGTTATCCGTGTTCCGCTTGATTATCTTTTCGGCGGTGTGGCATCGTTTGTCGATTTTGTGGCGGCTTTGCCGTTCAGATTATTTATGTAGGAAGGTTTTATTGTGGAAACTGTACTCTCCTATAAACTTGACGATTTTGAGGGCCCTCTTGATTTGCTTTTGCAACTTATTGCCCGAAACAAACTTAATATTAACGATATTAAACTTTCCGTTTTAATAGACCAGTATCTTGAACAGATGGAAATTTTCCGCCAGGAAAAAATGGAAATCGAGAGTGAATTTCTTGAAATGGCGGCACGGCTTATTTATATGAAAACGGTAAGTCTTTTGCCGCGCCACGAAGAAATCGAGAAACTCACACAAGAACTTACCGGTGAACTGCTTGAATATCAGGTTTGTCGTGAAATGGCGGCGAAACTGTCAGAAATGACCGGCGGTTTTGACACATTTATACGAAAGCCCACCGAATATGATTTTCCGCAGTCTTACGAACTTATTCACAGTTCGGACACGCTTTTTACCGCCTATATGTCGGCGGTCGGCAGGGGAATGAGAAAACTTCCGCCGAGTGTTGCACCGTTTACCAAAATTGTTGCAAAGAAAATTGTTGCGGTATCTACCAAAATTGTTTTTGTTATGCGAAAACTTGTAAGCGGCGGCAGTTATAAACTTATGTCCCTTTACAAAACGGCAAAAAGCCGCTCGGAACTTGTGGCAACATTTTTGGCGGTTTTGGAACTTTGCAAGGTAAACCGTGTTGAAATAAGCGGCGATAATGCCGAAGAAGCCGAAATTAAACTTATAGGAGGAAAACGCAAATGAATAACAAACAAATTCTTTTGGCAATAGAAGCGGTACTTTTTGCTTCGGGCGAACCTATAAGTATAGGACGGCTTTGTGAGGTTTTTGAACTTGATGCAAAAGATTTAAAAAATCATATTTCCGCTTTAAGCGAAAAAATAGAGAAAGACGGCAGCGGTCTTCAAATAGTAAAACTTGAAAACACCTATCAAATGACCACCAAAAAAGAGTACGGCGACTACATCAAAAAAGCGTTTGATATTAAAAGAAAAACTCCGCTTTCTCCGGCATCGCTTGAGGTTTTGGCGGTTATCGCCTATAATCAACCCGTAACCCGTGCTTTTGTTGAGCAGGTGCGCGGCGTTGACTGTTCGGGTGTTATTCAAACCCTTACCGAAAAGGACTTAATCGAAGAACGGGGCAGACTTGAACTTCCCGGCCGTCCGCTTCTTTACGGGACAACCAAAAACTTTTTGCGTTGCTTTTCGCTTTCGGATTTATCGGAACTTCCGCCGCTTCCCAAAGAGCAGGCGCAACCCTCCGATATGGGCGAACAACTTGAACTTATTGAAAATCCGTCTGAGGAGTCGGTTTCGTGACGGCACTAATAATTATTTTGTGTGTTTTGGCGTTCTTGGCATTGCTTTTATTCCTGCCCGTTACAGTTCGGCTTTTTTATAACGATTTAAGTTTTAAATTCAAAGTAAAATATGCCGGAATTACGGTTTTTAAAAGCGATAAAGAAAAGCCTGAAACCGAAGAAGAAAGTGAAGAAACCCCCACCACCGAAAAGCCCGAAACTAAAGAAGTCAAAAAAGAAAGTTTTATTAAGAAAGAATACAAACGGCTTGGTGCTTTCGGATTTATAAGGTTTTACGGTGCGGTGCTTAAATATGCGCTTTATAAACTTGTGTGGTTTATAAAGAAACTTAAATTTAAGGTTTTTCTTATTGATTTAACCGTTGCCACAAAGCAGGCGGCGGATACCGCAATTCAGTACGGCGGTGTTTGTGCCGCAGTTTATCCCGTTTTGTCACTGCTCGTGCAAAATGCCGAGTTCAAACTTAAAAAGGTAAATATTTCAACCGATTTTGACAAGACGGAATATGAATTATCGGCAGATATTTCGGTTACAACAAGAATAGTGTACATGCTTATTTTGGCATGTGCGGTAGTTTTTAAATACTTTGCACTCAAAAAGGAGAGCGAAAACGATGAGCGAGAACAATAATATTCAGGGTATTATGGATACCACAATGGAAAAATTGCGCGCAATGGTTGATGCCGATGTAATAATCGGTACACCCGTTAATGTGGGCAATGTTACGCTTATACCCGTATCAAAGGCATCTTTCGGTCTTGCTACGGGCGGCAGTGATTTTCCGAGCAAATATGAAAAAGACCTTTTCGGCGGCGGCGGCGGTGCAGGTGTTACCGTAACACCCATTGCATTTATTGCCGTTAACGGCGATAATGTCCGTATGATGCCTATTTATAACGATATGACCACCATTGATAAGGCGATAAATCTTGCGCCCGACCTGTTTGATAAAATTAAAGGACTTTTCACCAAAAAGACACCCGATTACGAACTTGAAGAAATAGAATAAAAGCAATTTAACACCCATAAAATTTATGGGTGTTATATATGAAAAAAATAATAATTTTCTGCCTTTTGTTTTTGCTTTGCTTTTCTTTTAATATAAAGGCAAATGCTTATTCTGCAAAGGCGGCAATACTTATAAATGCCGATACCGGTGAAACACTTTACGAAAATAATGCCGATTTAAAACTTGCA
>JAZLFY010000172.1:0-2320 GCA_045616025.1 Acutalibacteraceae bacterium
AATAACAATATCTGCATTACCTCTTGCAACATCAGTTCCGTGTTTGCCCATAGCACAACCGATATTTGCATTATTAAGTGCATTTGCATCTTCAATATTATCGCCGGTTACCGTAACAACCTCGCCGCATTTTTGCCACGCATCAATTATTCGTAATTTATCAGACGGTGTAATTCTTGCATAAACTGTGTATTTTTTAATATCTTTTAATAATTCTTCATCGGAAAGTTTATCTAATTCCTCACCGGTTATTAGTTGACTTTCGTCGCTGATTATCCCGATTTGGTTTGCAACTGAAAATGCAGTTTGCGGATTATCACCTGTTATCATTATTGTTTTTATTCCGGCTTTGTCACATATTTTAATTCCTTCAACCGCACCGCTTCTCGGGGGATCGTTAAGTCCGAGAAGGGCAACAAAGGTCAGTTCGCTTTCTATTTCTTCGGCGGTAGGATTTGCAGGAATTTCGGTTAGTTTTTTAAGTGCGACACAAATTACGCGCATACCTTCTTTTGCAAATTCTTCACTTTGTTTTAATACCTTTTCGGTATCTATACCTACGCACTTTTCAATTATGCTTTCGGCGGCACCCTTTACAATTGCAATGGGACTGCCGTTAATCATATTGATACTGCACATACTTTTTCTTGCCGTGTCAAAGGGTATAACGGCAACACGCGGAAAAACGTTTTCAACATGTTCCTTGCTTTCGTTGTTATATTCAACCGCTGCACGTTCAATAGCCGCTTCGGTAGTATCATTTATAAGTGTTGAACAAAGCGCAGAAAGACGAAGCGCCATTGCATTTTTATCGTCTAATTTTTCACCGTTTAAATAGGTAAGTTTAGTACCGTCATATATACATTCAAGGTGCATTGTAGCTTTGGTTAAAATGCCGGTTTTGTCGGCGCAGATTACACTTGTTTTTCCGAGAACTTCAAGTGCTTTTGTGCGCTTGAATATAATATTTTCGCTGATTATCTGTTCAATTCCCAAAGCGACAACGATTACGGATATTGCAGGTAAACTTTCGGGAATTGCGGCAACACCGAGCGCCAAAACATTTACAAGCATTGAAAGTGTCATGGTTGCAAACGGCTCGGTTGTGTGAATATTTTTAAGAATACCGATAATGAAAGCAATAAAGCAAAGAATAATTACGGCAATATTAATGATATTACCTATTGTATCGAGTGAAGATTTAATTGGTAATTCGTCACTTTTAATTTGTTTAGCAATTTTATCGGTTTTACCTATTTCGGTATTATTTGCGGTTTCTACAACAACTGCTTTACCGTTTCCCGAAACAACACTTGTTCCTGCAAACACCATATTGTTTCGTGCGGCAATAACGGTTATATCTTCAAAAACTTCATTGGCATGTTTTTCTTTCGGAATATTATCCGAACAAAGGGCATTTTCGTCACAGCGCAGACCGTTACACTCAATAAGACGTGCATCTGCCGTGATGTAATCACCTTGATTTAAAACCAATATATCGCCCGGGACAAGTAAATCGGAAGAAATCTGTTTTTGCAGTCCGTCACGGATAACGGTTGCTTGAGGGCAGGTGAGAGAATTTAGTTTTTGAATTGCTATATCACTTTTAAAACGGTAGTATGCGGTAACAAGCGCATTGATTACAATAATGGCGATTATCAGTAAAAGATATGCAATATCGCTTTTATTATAAACAACCGATACAATAAAAGATAAAACAGAAATAGCAAGAAGAATATACACCCATTTATTATTAAGTGCATTAATAAAACATTTTAAATAACTTGGTTTTTCTTGTTCGTTTGAAGAATTTTTGCCGTAAATTGAAAGTCGTTCATCGGCAATTCCGCTTAAAAGTCCTTTCTCGGGATTGACAGAAAGTTCTGATAAAACATCGGCAACATCCGAATTATGCCAAATCATAAATTTCCTCCTACAAAATTAATTACTGATATTTTACCATTATTTTGTTAAAAAGTCAATAAATTACAAATTGCATATATTCATTATTTTTTGCATAAAAATCTTGAATTAATAATTTATATGTAGTATAATGATTTAAATATATTTTATAGAGGTGTTAAAATGACACGACGAGAGGCAAGGGAAGCCGCATTTATACTTATCTTTGAAAAAGAACTGAATAATTCTACCACCGAAGAACTTGTCGAACTGGCAACAGAAACACAGGTGCTTGAAACCGATGATTATGTTTTAAAGGTTTTTGACGGTGTGTATGCCAAAAAAGAAGAGTTGGATGATAAAATATCGTCTTATCTTAAGGGTTGGAATATCAGCAGAATTTCAAAGGTATCTCTTG
>JAZLFY010000173.1:0-2413 GCA_045616025.1 Acutalibacteraceae bacterium
TCCGGCCGATTGTTGTTGTTTTACCCGTTACCGAATCATTTATTTGGAAAACAACAAACTTTGACGAATTTTATAAAAACCTTAACGGTTTATGCAAAGAAACAAAATGTGAATTGTACGACTTTAATCTTATTAAAAACCGAAACGAAGTGTTTAGTGACGAATGTTCATTTGTTAACGGCAGTCACACAAGTGATATCGGCGCAAAGGCATTTACAGCCGAATATTGCAAGGTGATTAAGGCAATTGACGGCGGCGCCGACACAAAAGATATTTTTTACGACACATACGAAGAGGTTAAAAAGAATTCTATTTATAATCAGTAATAAAAAAACGAGGCATCGCCTCGTTTTTTTATACGGTTTTAAAGTTTTCAAGTTCCTCTGTTTCGAGTTTTCCGTTTAGCATTTTGCCTTCGACTATTTCGGCGCTTGGCGGTAAACTGACCTTTAACCCCTCTACCGTTTTACCAAATCCACTGCCGCCCGATGTTGCAAAAAGCACTATCTTTTTGTTTTCAAAATTATAACTTTCAAGAAATGTGTTAACTATTGTCGGTGCAACATACCACCAAATCGGGAAGCACAAAAATATTCTGTCGTATTCTTCTGTATTAAGAGAATCTTTTACCATTTCAGGTCTGAATGATTTTTTGTGCATTTCTTTGGTTGTCCGTGAGAGAGGATTTAGCCAGTTAAGGTCTTTTTTCGTGTAAAGTACCTGCGGTTTGATTTCGAAAATATCCGCTTCGCAAACTTCGGCAAGAAGTTCAGCCGCCGCTTTTGTTTTACCGGTTGCGCTAAAGTATGCAACTAAAATTTTACCCACAGTAATCGCCTTCCTTATAGTATTATTAAATCTTTTCTTGATTTTGTAAGATTATCATTACCGTTTTCGGTTATATAAATCATATCTTCAATTCTGACACCGAATTTGTTTTTTAAATATATTCCCGGCTCTATCGTCATAACATTGCCGCATTTTAATATATCTTTTGAACGGGGGCTGAATGACGGGCTTTCGTGTATATCAATTCCCACACTGTGCCCGAGCGCATGACCGAAAGTATCCTTAAATTCGGTGGCATCAATAATATCCCGTGCCGCTTTGTCAACATCCGAGCAATTTTTACCCAAAGCGGCAAAATCGAGTGCCGCCTTTTGTGCTTTAAGTACGGTATCGTAAACACTTTTCTGCTCACTTGTTATCTCGCCTACGGCAACCGTTCTTGTCATATCGCTTCGGTACCCCTTTATTACCGCACCGAAATCCATAGTGATAAAATCGCCTTTTTCAATTTTTTTATCGGTCGGTACACCGTGCGGCAGAGAAGAATTTTTACCCGAAACCACAATAAAGTCAAAGGCAATTCCCTCGCTGCCCGATTTTCGCATAAAAAATTCCATATCAAGCATTATTTCTTTTTCGGTTCTGCCGGCGGAAATTCTTTCAAGTATATAAGAAAATGTTAAGTCGGTTATGCGCTGTGCTTCTTTAATTCGGTTAATTTCCTCTAATTCCTTTTTTGAGCGCATTAGAAGTAACTTGTCTGTCAGTTCACTGCTTGTGCTGAAAATGTCACCTACGCCCGATTTAAGCGAAGATAAAGCGTTCACCGTTATATAATCGGTTTCAATTAATACGGTTTTAATTTTTTCGTCTTTAATTATCTTTGAAAGTTGCTCGTTTTGTGAAGTAAGCAAAACGGTATCCATTGATTTTACAACCGATTCGGCTTTTTCAATATACCGTGAATCGGTCATAAAAATTGCAGATTTTTCTGAAATGTAGACAAATCCGTCCGATGTTTCAAAATCGGTTAAATAAAATCTGTTTTGCGGACTGATAATAAATGCCGCCATATTCTCTTTTAAAATTTTTCTTATTTCATTTACTCTGTTTGCAAGAGTTTCGGTTTTCATAAACATCACCAAAATTATTGTAACCGCAAATTAATGAAAAGTAAATACAAATAACAAAGCAAAAATCAACCAATAGTTGATTTTTGCTTTGTTTAAATTAAAATTCTTCGTAAGGTTTCGGAATAATTCTGCCCGGAACATCAAATTTTTCGGGTGAAATATCGTCAAACATGCCGTAGTGAAGCGGAACGGCTTTGCGAGCGCCGATAGCCCATACAAAACGCATTGCATCTTCAATATTCATATTGTTGCCTTTACCGTTTATCGGCAGGAACACAATATCTATTCTGTGGGGTAAATCGGCAATAACATCGGTATTATAAAGGGTGTCACCCGTTATATAATAAACGCGTTTTCCGTCTTCCATTATAAATCCTATTGCATAAGGGTCGCTGTGTGCCGCCTTAACCGCTTTGAAAAGCAAACCGTATTGCGACCATTCGGTATGAGGGTCAAACTGAACATAATTGTTGTTTCCGCCGAATTTTCTA
>JAZLFY010000174.1:0-1173 GCA_045616025.1 Acutalibacteraceae bacterium
CACATCAAATTTCAGAAAACGAAATGCCGAAACATAAGCACGCCGTCGCAAACTATAACAACGCCGCGCAAGATGTTAATTATAACGTGCTTAATCCACATTTTACTGATAAAGATAATAATCAATATGACCTTTTTAACTATGGAAACAGTTATGCAAATTTCCGCGAAAGTAATTTTCTTGCATACTCCGAAGAAAAAGGCGGCGGTCAAGCAATGTCTGTTGTACAAGCGAGTAAGGCATATATCGTATGGGTAAGAGTACCCGAGGAGGAATAAAAATGAGCGAACAAAAAGTAATTGCAACACAAGACTTGATTTTTCGTCCGCGCCGCGACACTTTGGCGAATTGGGCGAGCGTAAACCCCGTCCTTAAAGACGGCGAGTGGGGGCTTGTAACCGACGGCGAAAATGGAAATTGGCTAAAAATCGGTGACGGGACAACCGCGTGGAACAGTTTGCCGTATAAACGCGGTCCCGTCGGTCCGCAGGGGGAACAAGGTGCAGACGGTCAAGACGGCGAGGCTGGTAACGGAATTTCAAGCACCGTTCTTAATGCGGACTTTACCTTAACAATTAACTTTACTGACGGTACTTCCTATACAACTCCGTCAATAAGGGGCGCAAAAGGTGATACGGGTGACACCGGCGCAAAAGGTGATACGGGTGACACCGGTAACGGTATTGTTTCTGTGACTAAAATATCAACCGTAGGTTTGGTAGACACCTATAAAATTCTGTTTACTGACGGCACAGATACAACCTTTACCGTTACCAACGGCGAAACTCCCGACCTTACAAACTACTACACCAAAACGCAAACCGACCAAAAAATTGACGGTAAGTTTTTTAACATTGCAGGTATTACTCGAAATCTTGAAGGTGATGATTACTATCTTGACCGGGAAATTGACTTTGAATCTTTGGTCAATGCTTACAATAACGGTAAAGTATTAGTTGCCCATATAGGTGACGGCGGAACAGAATTCGTTACAAATCGTGCTTATTTAATCGAAGCAAATGATGGTCTCGGAGAGCCGTCTTATTTCACATTTCAATACCGCTTTAATAATAATCTTGTCAACCTTAAATTGACGGGTATTAGTGGTGGCGGTGCAGAACTTGAAACCGAAATAATTGACCTTGAAGAAAAGCAGGACAAGACCGACAACAC
>JAZLFY010000175.1:0-9594 GCA_045616025.1 Acutalibacteraceae bacterium
TCTACCAACTGAGCTACACCAGCATTTTTGACGCCCAATTAATATATCACAAAAAGCGCATAAAGTCAAGAGGTTTTTTATTGTTTTGGCAATTTTCGGTATTTTTTTAAATATGCGTGGCAAGATAAAAGCAGAATTCATATTTGGAGGAATTTTTATGAAGAAAAAACTTTTATCTGTCTTGTTGTGCTTCACCGTTATTATTACCGCTTTTTCGCTTGCGGCTTGCGGCAGTAACGGCAAAGCGCAGGTTTACTACCTTAACTTTAAGCCCGAGTCTGCCGACACCTATAAAAAAATAGCCGCCGCATACGAAAAGGAAACGGGTGTTAAGGTTAAGGTTGTTACCGCCGCGGCGAACACCTACGAGCAAACCCTTAAAAGCGAGATTGCAAAGAACAGTCCGCCCACCATTTTTCAGGTTAACGGCCCTATCGGTTACCGTTCCTGGAAAGATTACTGTCTTGATTTAAGTGACAGCAAACTTTATTCCTATTTATCCGACAAATCGCTTGCGATTAAGGGTGACGACCAAAAGGTTTATGCCATACCCTACGCCATTGAGGGTTACGGAATTATTTACAACGATGCAATTATGCGAAAATACTTTGCACTTAAAGACCGCGCGACCACCATTGACAGCGCCACCGAAATAAAAAGTTTTGAAACCCTTAAATCGGTTGTTGAGGATATGACCAAACACAAAAGCGAACTCGGTATTGAGGGCGTTTTTGCTTCGACCTCGCTTTCAAGCGGTGAGGACTGGCGGTGGCAAACCCACCTTTTAAATGTGCCGCTTTTCTACGAATTCAAAGAAAGTGACGACTATTCCGACCCGACGGTTGCCGGACTTAATTCAAAAGAAATTGCGCTTCGTTACGGCGACAATTACAAAAACCTTTTTGACCTTTACACCGAAAATTCCATTACCGCAAAAGGTTTACTCGGCTCTAAATCGACCGACGACAGTATGGCGGAATTTGCAGTTTCAAGTGTTTGTATGGTGCAAAACGGCAACTGGGCTTGGAGTCAGATTAAAAATGTTCCCGGAAACACGGTAAAGGAAAGCGATGTTAAATTTTTACCCCTTTATATCGGAGTTGAGGGTGAAAAGGAGCAAGGGCTTTGCATAGGTACGGAAAATTATATTGCCATCAATAAAAAGGTCAGCAAAGAAAGTCAGGACGCTTCGCTTAAATTTCTTGACTGGTTATATTCAAGCAAAACGGGTAAAAAATTCGTTACAAGCGAACTTGATTTTATTACCCCTTTTAACACCTTTGGCGAAAGCGAACTGCCTGCCGACCCGCTTGCCCGTGAGGTTACAAGATATATGAACGATTCTTCGCTTAAATCAGTGCCGTGGATTTTCACATCTTTCCCGAGTGAAACCTTTAAATCGGAAGTAGGCAGCGGTCTGCTTGATTATGTTCAGGGTGCAAGTAACTGGACAAGCGTAGTTGACAGAATTAAGAAAAAATGGAAGAGTGAAAGATAGAAATGTACCGTTCCCTTAAAAAGTGGGCGCCCGTTTTTACCCTGCCCACAGTTGTTGCATTTTTAATTGCATTTTTAATACCGCTTGTTTTGGGAATTTATCTTTCCTTTACAAACTTTACCGATGTGGGCAATGCGACATTTACGGGTTTTGATAACTATATTAAGGCATTTACCGACAGTACGGATTTTAAAAATTCGCTTGCTTTTACGGTGGTTTTTGCGATTTGCGCCGTTATTTCAATTAATGTTATTGCCTTCTTTCTGGCTATGCTTCTTACAAGAGGTATTAAAGGCACAAACTTTTTTCGTACGGTTTTCTTTATGCCGAACCTTATAGGCGGTATTGTGCTTGGCTATATCTGGCAACTGATAATTAACGGTGTCCTGCAAAAGTACGGATACACCATAACATCAAATTACAAGTACGGATTTTTGGGGCTTTTGGTGCTTACCAACTGGCAAATGATTGGTTATATGATGGTAATTTACATTGCCGGAATAGGCAATATTCCGCCCTCTATAACCGAGGCTTATAAGGTGGACGGTGCAGGGCCGGTTACGGCGCTTTTTAAAATAATCATTCCGTCAATTATGCCCTCTATTACGATTTGTCTGTTTTTAAGTGTTACAAATTCCTTTAAAATGTTTGACCAGAATTTAGCCCTTACCGCCGGTGCGCCCTCTAAACAAACACAAATGGTGGCGCTTGATATTTACAACACCTTTTACGGCAGGGTGGGATATGAGGGTGTAGGTCAGGCAAAAGCGGTGGTTTTTTCTTTGCTTGTCGCTTCCGTTGCACTTTTACAACTTTACTTTACAAGGAAAAAAGAGGTGGAAAGTCAGTGAGTTCAAAAAAGATTTTAAACACGGCAATTACGGTATTTTTATCACTGCTTGCACTCTTGTTCGCTTTCCCCGTTTTAACCGTTTTCGTAAACTCGTTTAAGACAAAATTTTCTATAAGTGCCGCCCCCTTTTCCCTGCCCGACAAATCAACCTTTGCCGACCTTAACAACTACACTGTGGGAATTGAAAACACGGGGTTTTGGATGGCATTTTTCTGGTCGATTTTCATTACCGTTCTTTCGGTGGCGGCTATTGTTGTTTTAACATCCATGACCGCTTGGTTTATTGTAAGGGTTAAATCGGTTTTCACGAAAATTATGTACTATCTTTTTGTCTTTTCAATGATAGTACCATTTCAGATGGTTATGTTTACAATGTCCAAAACCGCAAATGTTTTACGGCTTGATAATCCGCTTGGCATTATTGTAATTTATTTGGGTTTCGGCGCAGGACTTTCGGTATTTATGTTTACGGGATTTGTTAAATCGGTACCCATAGGCATTGAGGAAGCCGCAACCATTGACGGTTGCGGCCCGTTACGCACATTTTTTCTTGTAGTATTCCCGATGTTAAAACCCACCGCAATTACGGTTGCGATTTTAAACACAATGTGGATATGGAACGATTATTTATTGCCCTACTTGGTAATTGGCAGCGATTACAAAACAATACCCATTGCGGTACAGTATTTAAAGGGCGGTTACGGCTCGGTTAATATGGGTGCGCTTATGGCAATGCTTGTGCTTGCGATTATTCCGGTTGTTGTTTTTTACCTTACAAGTCAAAAATATATCATTAAAGGGGTTGCCGCAGGTGCCGTCAAAGGTTAAACGGGAAAAGGGAATTTTAATGCCGCTTTTTTCCCTGCCGAATAATTCGGCAGTCGGCGACCTCGGTGAAAGCGCATACGGTTTTGCCGATTTTTTAAGGGCAAGCGGTCAGGACTACTGGCAGATTTTGCCCCTATGCCCCATTGACGAATATTTTTCGCCCTACAAATCGACAAGCAGTTTTGCAGGAGAAATACTTTATATAAATTTAGAGTTTCTATGCCGTGACGGTCTGCTTTTTAAAGACGAATTACCAAAAGACGAAAAAAGCGACAAAGCAGATTATATAACCGCAAAGCAAATAAAACTGCCGCTTTTAAAACGGGCGGCGGAACGGTTTGACAAGACCGACAGAAATTATAAAAAATTTCTTAATAATAACGAATATTGGCTTGAAGATTATGCGGTTTTCTGTGTTTTGGGCGAAAATTTAAAACTGATGCCCGACGAACTTAAATACCGGAACTTTTCCGCACTCGAAAGGTTTAAAAGTGAACACCAAAGCGAAATTGATTTTTACAAAATAAGCCAGTATTTATTCTTTTTGCAGTTTAACGGTTTAAGAAATTATCTTAAAAAGAAAAAAATAAAACTTATCGGCGATATTCCCTTTTATGTTTCGGGGAACAGCAGTGATGTTTGGACCGCACCCGATAACTTTTCGCTTTTGCCCGATTATTCGCCTGCCTTTTTGGGCGGAACACCGCCCGACAAGTTCAGCAAAACAGGGCAGATTTGGGACTGTCCCGTTTATGATTTTGATTACCAAGAGCAAAACGGTTTTGATTTTTGGCGAGAGCGGCTTATTAAGTCTTTTTCGATGTATGACTGCCTTAGAATTGACCATTTCCGCGCCTTTGCAAATTACTATCAAATACCCTGCGGTAAAAGTGCCGTCTGCGGTGAATACAAGCAGGGTGTAGGCGCAAAATTTTTCTATACACTTTCAAGCATTTTTCGTGAGCGTGACATTATTGCCGAAAACTTGGGCGGAGAAAAGGACAGCGATGTTAATAATCTTTTATCTACCCTTAAAATACCGGATATGAGGGTTTTACAGTTCGGGTTTGACAGCACACCCGAAAACCCACACCTGCCGCAAAACTACCCCGAAAACTGTGTAGCATATACCGGAACGCACGATAACGACACCTGCAAAGGTTGGTACCAAAACATCGCCGCAAAAAGAGAAAAGGCAGTATTTAACTGCCTAATAGAAAACGGCGGTGAAAGGGTAAGCGAGCGCATGATAAGGGCGGTTATGAATTCAAGGGCAAAACTTGCCGTTATTCCGTTTTTTGATTATACCGACAAGTCAAGCGATTACCGTATAAACACCCCCGGAACAAACATCGGAAACTGGACGGCAAGAGCCAACTACACCGACTTTACCGACACACTTATTGATAAGATTAAAGAGTTGTCTGAAAGATAAAAAAGTCATAGGTTAAACCCTATGACTTTTTATCATTTATTTCTTTTTCTAAAATAGATAATTTCTGAATAAGTGTTCTTATTTCCGCTTTCTGCTTTGAAACAATGGATGTTACGGTGATAAGCAGTAAAAGCATAAAGAACATTATTACAAGATAGATAAAGTTTGACTCGGTCTGTATTCCCAAAAGTCGGGATGCCCAGGTGACGATTTGGGGAAATATATCAAGAACCAGCAAAACTATTGCAGTAAGGTACCACAAAAGAGAATATCTTAAATCAAGACTTCTTTTCTTAACAAGGGAAGTTATGAAAATAAGATAAAAGATAATTCCGACAAATAAAACTATTCGAAGTACTCCTGCCATTATTTCGCACCGCCTTTTTTAACAATAATTCTTGCAAAAAGAATTGCAAGCGAAACCTTTATCATATAATAAACCGATTTAAGCGGACTTATGGAAGAAACGCCGCCCTCACGCTCGTGCATTATAACGGGAACTTCGGTAATTTTTCCGCCGCGCAATTTTGCGTGGACAATGGCTTCGGGCTCGGGATAATCGGAGGCATAATTTTTTGAATAGTATTCAATAAACCCACGGTCTACCGCACGAAAACCGCTTGTAACATCCTTAACTTCCGCCTTGCAGACAAGTTTTATAACCGCACTTAAAAACTTAATGCCCATGCGGCGCATACCGCTTGACTGAAAGCCCTTATTATCAATAAAGCGAGAGCCGATGCAGACATTTGCTTCACCCTTTTCAATAGGGATTATAAGCGCCTTTAAATATTCGGCATCGTGCTGACCGTCACCGTCCATCTGAACGGCACAGTCATAACCGTGATTTTTGGCATAGATATAACCCGTCTGAACGGCACCGCCTATACCCAAATTACAGCAAAGGTCAATGTGGTTTATGCCCTTTTCGTCAAGAATTTTTGCGGTGTTGTCGGTAGAGCAGTCGTTTATTACAACATAATCTGCAAAGGGACAAACCTTTTTGTGCTTTTCAATAACCTTTTCAATGTTTTCCTGCTCGTTATAGGCAGGAATAATTACCAGCGTTTTCATACGTCCTCCTTAAAATAACGGTGTTAAAGAACACGGGAAATAATGCCTTGATTAATGCCCAAAAACATTACCGCACCGCTTAACACACCGAAAACGGCATTATATAAGTTGCGGTTTAGTCGGTTTACTATTTTCGGTGTGCTGATTACCGCAAGCATCGGAAAAAGCATAGGCACGGTATATCTTGCCTGACAACCGTTTATTGTATCAAGTCCCACCGGTGTAAAGGCAATATAAAGTGCCGTTGCGGCAAAGGCAACCGAAATTAAAAAGTTCACCGTCATAACAACCTTGGTCTTAATATCCGAAGTGTAAACATCGTAATCATTTTTATCGGTAAGAACGGCGGCAACAACCAAAACGATGGTGAGCATATAACCGTCCACATTATTAAGATAAGCAAAACAGCAAATATAGTTATTTGCATTTTCAAAGGTAATATAACCTTTAAGGAAATTGAACAGGATACCGATGTACTTAAACGGATTTGTAAGAATAAATACTATCTGTTTTGCGGCATTAACATCCGAGCCGCCGCGCATATCGCCGCCGACTTTCAGTTCCATAATAACCCTTATGACAAAGGCGACAAACAAAACCGCTATTGAGCAAATGCATATCCATTTGAATTTTTTTCTTTCGTAAGTGTTGACCTTAAAGTAATTCTTTTTAAGGAAAAACGGAATAAGCAAAACGGGGAAATAAATTTCTTTCGGCATACAGGCAAGACACAGACTGCCGCACATCACCACCGCTTCAATAGTGGTCATAAATTTATTTGGTTGTTGCGCCTCGCTTAAATAGAAAGCAATTCCCAAAAATACAAAGGCGGTAACCCAAGTATCATACGCCATATTCGCCGCCATAAAAACATTGGTCGGAAAAAGAGCAATAAGCATTAAAATCATTTTGCCGCTTCGAAGCCGTTTTATGGCAAAGAATGTAATCATAACATAAACAAGCAGATTTACAAGACGGGCAACATTATATCTTGTTATGTAAGATGTGCCGAAAAATCTGCACACCGCCATAGAAAGTCCCATCGGGATATGGGCAACGGTGGTTTTTCTTGAACCGAGTTTTCCTATGGCAATATCGTCGTGCTCGTTCATGAATTTTACGGCGTCCTCTTTTTGTTTTGCATTTGCAGTACCGCCGACTAAATACCCGTCTTCAAGATTAACGGTGGAATTATCGGCATAGGTTACCTGACCGTAAATATTCGAGGTGCTTACCGCCATACGGTAATGACTTTCGTTATCCCAGGTTAAATGTCCGTAAGGACCGCCGAAAATCATTACACAACCTGCCGTAAGGGCAATTACAAAAAACAGGTTTTCCGCCTTTAAATCCTTTTTTATGTAGAAATAAACTATGTATTCAACAACAAAACATACACCCATAAGCAGATAAAAACGGTTTACGTTAAATATATCGCCCGTAGTCATCTTTCCGTAAACAGCATGGGATATAATAACCTCAATAAGTGCGCCTAAACCGGCGGCGGGAATAAGCATTATGACCGATGTGATAAACTTTTCTCGGCAGGAATATACGGCTTTCCAAAATTTATTTCGCATATCAAACCGTTTGTCGAAAAATGCAATAATAAGCGTTAAAACAAGAGCAATAACACCTGCTAAAACATACCAAAGCGGTGAGATTTCAACTATTGCCGAGCCGTCTGCCGCACGTTTCGGATAGTAAACAAAACAAAATCCGAAAAATCCCAAAACTAAAAAATCAACCAAACTTAAAAGTTTTTTCATTTTGTTTCCCCTTAATTAAATCTCATTACTGTCCTGACTGCCGGCATAAAATTTAAGCAAAAATTTTGCAAAGGGTTTATGCCAGAATTTTAAGAACATTTGATAATCTTCTTTCGTGCGCTTGTTATCCCCGATAATTTCGGTGGTTGCCGAGTCCCCGTGAATACGGTGGCACATAAGCGGTTTGTTACTGTAAACAAATGAGCCCTTTTTTCTTGACTGTATTTCCCACTGTTGCCAGTCAACATCGCTTAAATAGTCGTGTTTAAAAGGCTCGTTTCCAAACCGTTCTTTAACCATTGTGACCGACGGGCAACAAATCGGGCAACCGAAAGAAAGTATTCTTCTGCGCACGAATTTACTGCTCCAAAACGCCTTTATTTTCAGCGGAGATAGCATAAGCCGTTTTATTTTAAGATTTTTGTTGCCGTAAACTTTTTCACCCTCACGCAGTTCCGCATAAGCGCAAAAATACATTATGGGGTTCTTGGCACGGTTAAGATTATAAAGCGCTTCCTTTAAATAGTCCGGCTCGTAAATATCGTCTTGGTGTGCAATGGTGACAAGGTCTGTATCGGCACTGTCGTAAGCAAAGTTCCAGTCGCCGCCTATTCCCTTTTTGCCGGTGTTTATAAGTACCTTTAAGCCGTACTTTTCGGCAAGGGAATTTATATGTTCGTTTGGCGTTGATGTGGCAATAAAAATATTGCTTTTAACCGTCTGCGCCATTAAAGATTTAATGCACTCTTCAAGATATTCGCTTTCCTTGTATGCGCAAAGCGCAAAGGTATGATTTTCTGCTTTGTAAATCATTTAATTACTCCTTAAAACTACTTAAAAACAAGACCGCAAATGTTCATTACGAAAATTAAGTTAAGAACTACCGTAAAAGGCGGTATGTACTTTTGAATATTTTCGCTTATGTTTATTTTTCCGCACTTGACCGCCGCAAAGAAGGGTAACATAAGCGGCAGAAAATATCTGCCCTGAATACCGGTTATTATGGCACTTTCCTTTGCCGTCCAGGCAAAAAGCATCGATGCCATAACCGAAACGGCGGAAAAACATACCGCAAGAATAAGAAGTATGCGGTTAAAAAATCCCAAAAAAGAATTTTTCTTTTCACAAATGAAAGCAAGAATAAGGACAATATAAAAAGGTATCCAGAAAAGATTTGAAGAAATAATGTTAAGCCAACCGAGTGAGCCGCCGACCATAGTGCTTATATAGTAATTGCTCAAATCGTAATTGCTGGCATAAACCGTTCTTACAAAGCGGAAAAATGTATCGCCTAAATTCGATATAGCATAAGCGATTGTGACTCCCTCTTTGTTTTCAAAGCCTGAAATTTCTTTATTAAGTGTGGTAAGTACCTGTGTAAACTGTAACGCAAAAAAGACTAAGGCACATATTGCCGCAGCGGCAAATTTAAGGTATGTACCCACATGCGGTTTCTTGGATATTTTCTTGGACGGAATAAAGAAAAGCATTATAAGAACGGGAATATATACTATCTTTGAAATTGATACCGCAAGAGAGAGTAAAAGGCAGAAAATCAAATCCCGTTTTTTAAGTTCGTTTTCGGTCTTTATGCAGTAAAGTACATTTGCGACAAAAAGGGTAACAAGTGCAATTACAACCGAATCATAAGAAAATGATGCCGTAAGATGTAAAACCATAGGCAGTGTTGACAACACGAAAATTACCGTTTTGCCTACCGGCGTGCGCTTTATTGCAAGATAGGTAAGTGTTACCGAAACGGCGGCATTTGCAATGCGCCCAAAACACAGCATAGGATATGTGCCGAGATTTAATATTCTTGCAACCGCCATACCTATTGCACTGCCGATATATCCAAGCGGCGCATTAAGTTCGGGCGAAAAAGACAATGTCTGATAACCACCGCCCGAATTAAAAAGCGTCATTTTAGACAGAGTTTTTATATATCTTGATACCGTTGGTGTATCATAAAAGGTGCCAAACACCTTAAAGTCCGAATTCCTTACCGGAATACCTGCGCTTTTAAACTGTTTTAATGGACAACAAATAATATTTGAAAACCAATAACTTGAAAAGATATGTGCCTTTTCGTCCGGAACGGTTGCAGGCGGAAAAATAATCAAATAAAAGAAAAGCA
>JAZLFY010000176.1:0-4432 GCA_045616025.1 Acutalibacteraceae bacterium
AATAACGGTTTTGGTTATGACCCGTTATTTATAACCGAAACGGGCAAAACTTTCGGTCAAATGACTGCAGATGAAAAAGATAAAATCAGTCACAGAAGTAAATCACTTAAAATTTTCAGTGAAAAAATCAAAGAATTTTTATAATTAAGGTGAAAATATGTTAAACAGCAGACAACGTGCCCAACTTCGCGGTATGGCAAACAGTTATGAAACCATTATTCAGGTTGGCAAAAGCGGAATTGGGGAACAGTTAATTAAACAGGTTGACGATGCACTTGAAGCAAGGGAACTAATTAAAGTGCGTGTTCTTGAAACTTCCCCCGAAAATGTTCGGACGGTTGCCGACAAGGTGGCAGATACCGTTAAAGCCGATGTTGTTCAGGTTATCGGCTCGCGTTTTATTCTTTATAAAGAAAGCAAAAACAATAAAACTATAAAATTGGTGAAATAATATGTCGTTTACTGCAATATTCGGCGGCACTTTTAATCCTTTTCATATAGGTCATTATCAAATACTGTCTTCTTTGTGTCGGCAGGAATTTATCGACAAAGTTTTGGTTATTCCCGATAATATTCCGCCGCATAAAGAGTTTAATGCGATTATTTCAAATCAAGACAGAATAAATATGTGCAAAATTGCCTGCGAAGATTTTAAAAAGACAGAAGTATCTCTTTGCGAAATGGAAAGGAACGGCAAAAGTTACACTTACGAAACCGTTAAGTATTTAAAGAATAAATATAAAGACACCGAATTTGCTTGTGTTTGCGGCGGCGATATGCTATTAACGCTTGATTCGTGGTATAAATTTGATAAATTGAAATTACTTGTTACATTTATCGTTTTTAACCGCTCAAACAACACTTTATTTGCAGAAAAAGTTGAACATTTAAAGAATATCGGTGCTAAAATTATTGTTATTGACGAAGAAATTGTTTCGGTTTGTTCAACAGAACTCAGAAGTAATCTTAAAAGGGAATTGATACCCGAAAAAATATATGATTACATAATAAAAAAAGGACTATATAATGGAAGAAAAGATTAGTGAATATAAACAACTGCTAAAACAAAGACTAAACGAAAAGCGTTATTATCACTCTTTGTGTGTTGCGGACGAAGCCGTCCGTTTGGCAGAAAAATACGGTGCAGATAAAGATAAGGCATATCTTGCCGGACTGTTGCACGATATAACAAAAAATTCCGACAATGACGAACATTTTTCACTATTTGATAAATACAATGTCACTTTAAATGATGTTGAAAAAAAGTCGGAAAAATTATGGCATGCAATATCGGGTGCGGTTTATGTTCAAAACGTTTTAAATATAACCGATGCCGAAATTTTAAGCGCAATTCGTTTTCATACAACCGGTAAAGAAAATATGTCTTTACTCGAAAAAACGATTTATCTTGCCGATTTCACATCAAAAGACCGTAATTATGACGATGTCCAAGTAATGCGGCATTTGGTTGATGTATCAATGGATAAAGCAATGTCTTATGCATTATCTTATACAATTAATGAACTTGTCGGTAAAGGCGTTGCAATTCATCCCGACACATTTGCGGCATATAACGAAATTAAACTTAAAGGAGATGCGAAATGAATTCTGAAAAAATAATTGAATTATCGGTAAATGCACTTGATAACAAAAAAGCCGAAAACATCATTGTGTTAAAGGTTGAAAATCTAACATCTCTTGCAAGTTACTTTGTTATCTCAACCGCCACATCAAACACACATGTCAGAGCGCTTGCAGACGAAGTAACCGAAAAACTAAAAGAAAACGGCGTTGAAATAAATCATTTAGAGGGTAAATCAACCGGTTGGTTGGTTCTTGATTACGGCGATGTTATAATAAATATATTCACACAAAAAGAACGCGATTTTTACGGACTTGACCGTATGTGGTCAGATGCCGAAATAATTGATACAGAAAATTATATTAAGGGTTGATAAATATGAAATACGATTACAGTTCAATTGAAAAGAAATGGCAAAAAATATGGGACGATAATTCCACCTTTGCCGCAACAAACGACTTTAGCAAACCAAAATTTTTCGGTCTTGTTGAGTTTCCTTATCCGTCAGGTCAGGGACTTCATGTAGGACATCCCCGTTCCTATACGGCACTTGATATTGTTGCCCGTAAAAAACGGCTTGAGGGTTATAATGTTTTGTATCCTATGGGTTGGGATGCTTTCGGACTTCCCACCGAAAACTATGCTATTAAAAACCATATACACCCCTCAATAGTAACCGAGAATAACATCAAAAATTTTAAAAGACAACTTAAATCTTTGGGCTTTTCGTTTGATTGGAGCAGGGAAATCAATACCACCGACCCGTCATATTATAAGTGGACACAGTGGATTTTTCTTCAACTTTACAAAAACGGACTTGCCTATAAAAAAGAAATGTCGGTTAACTGGTGTACATCCTGCAAATGCGTTCTTGCAAATGAAGAGGTTGTAAACGGTGTTTGTGAGCGTTGCGGCAGCGAGGTTATACATAAAGAAAAAAGCCAATGGATGCTTAAAATAACCGATTATGCCGAAAAATTACTTGAAGGTCTTAATACTGTTGATTATATCGAGCGTGTAAAAACTCAACAAAGAAACTGGATAGGTAAATCATACGGCACACAACTTAATTTCGGTACAACAATTGGTGATACTTTTGAAGTTTTCACCACCCGTTGCGATACGCTTTTTGGTGCAACCTACTGCGTTTTGTCGCCCGAACATCCCTTAATTGAAAAATGGGCAGATAAAATAAAGAATTATCAAGAAGTATTAGACTATAAACAGGAAGCCGCTAAAAAGTCGGATTTTGAACGCACCGAACTTTCAAAAGATAAGACCGGTGTTAAACTTGAGGGCGTTGAGGCGGTAAACCCCGTTAACGGAGAAAATATTCCGATTTTCATTTCCGATTATGTTTTGATTTCTTACGGAACGGGTGCAATTATGGCTGTTCCCTCTCACGATGAGCGTGACTTTGACTTTGCAAAGAAATTCAATCTCCCGATTATCGAGGTTGTCGCAGGCGGCGATGTTCAAAACGAAGCATATACCGACTGCGATAAAGGAATTATGGTTAATTCCGGATTTCTTAACGGTTTGTCGGTTGACGATGCAAAGGTTAAAATGCAGGAGTGGCTTGCAGAAAAGGGAATAGGCGAAAAGAAAGTAAACTATAAACTTCGTGACTGGGTTTTCTCCCGTCAAAGATACTGGGGCGAGCCGATTCCGATGGTTTACTGTGAAAAATGCGGTTGGGTACCGCTTGACGAAAGTGAATTACCGCTTCTTCTTCCTAATGTTGAGTCTTATGAGCCGACCGATAACGGCGAATCACCGCTTGCCAAAATGACCGACTGGGTTAACACAACTTGTCCGCATTGCGGCGCACCTGCAAAGCGTGAAACCGATACAATGCCTCAATGGGCGGGTTCTTCGTGGTATTTCTTACGCTATTGTGACCCGCATAACGATAAAGAATTTGCAAGCAAAGAAGCACTTAATTATTGGCTTCCGGTTGACTGGTACAACGGCGGTATGGAACATACAACCCTGCATTTGCTTTACAGCCGTTTTTGGCATAAATTCTTATATGATATCAATTCCGTTCCCACAAACGAGCCGTACGGTAAAAGAACAAGCCACGGTATGATTTTGGGTGAAAACGGTGAAAAGATGTCTAAATCGCGCGGTAATGTTGTTAATCCCGATGATATAATTCGTGACTACGGCGCAGATACTATGCGTGTATACGAAATGTTTATCGGCGATTTTGAAAAGGCGGCACCGTGGAGTCAGGCATCAATTAAAGGCAGTAAGCGTTTTCTTGAAAAGGTATTCTCACTTTCCGATGTTTTAACCGACGGGGAAGAATACAGAAAAGAACTTGAAACACCCTTTAATTTAACAATTAAAAAGGTTACGGAAGATATAGAAGCACTTAAAATGAATACCGCTATTGCTTCGCTTATGTCATTACTTAACGATATTTCGGCAACCGGCAGTATCAATAAAGCGGAATTTAAAACATTTTTAATTTTGCTTAATCCGTTTGCACCGCATATTACCGAAGAACTGTGGGAAATCGCAAAATTTGACGGTATGTTAAACGAAGCAAAATGGCCCGAATTTGACCAAAGCAAGTGTGTTTACAATACTGTTCAAATTGCCGTTCAGGTAAACGGTAAAATCAGGGCGAGAATTGATGTTCCTACCGATATTTCGGCAGAAGATGCAATCAACCTTGCCAAGTCGGAAGACGCAGTTAAGCAGGAAATTTCGGGCAAAACAGTAATAAAAGAACTTTATGTACCGAAAAGACTTGTAAATATCGTAATTAAGTAAATTTTTCTTGACAACAGTAGATATTCTTGTTATAATATCTACTGTTGTCGCAATAAATCAAATATT
>JAZLFY010000177.1:0-1165 GCA_045616025.1 Acutalibacteraceae bacterium
CTCCAATGCTATTGCCAAAAAGCAGGGTAAACCCATTGTAACTCATACGGGTTGTGCAAACTGCCCCTCACGGTCAAGTTGCGAAAGAGCGGCTCTTAACGAAGAAAAGGAGGCGTGTGTAAATGAATAAACTTACAGTTATCGCTTCCATAATGCTTGCAGGACTTCTCACCAACAATATGGTATTGTCCAAATTCTTGGGTATCTGTCCGTTTTTGGGTGTATCCAAAAAGGTAAACACCGCCTTTTCAATGAGTATTGCCGTAACACTTGTTATGGTAATTTCAACGGCGGTTACATGGCCTATCTACACCTATCTTCTTTACCCGAAATTCACCTATCTTGAAACGGTGGTATTCATACTTGTTATCGCCGCTATTGTTCAGTTAATAGAAATTTTCCTTAAAAAGTTCATTAAACCGATTTATAACGCACTCGGCATTTATCTTCCGCTTATCACTACCAACTGTGCGGTACTCGGTATAACAATGCTTAACATTACAAGCGAACTTTCCTTTGTCGAATCGCTCTTTAATGCGCTTGCGGCAGGACTTGGGTTTATGCTTGCTATGCTTCTGTTCTCGGGTGTCCGCACCCGTCTTGAAACGGCAAATATCCCCGAATTTATGAAAGGTCTGCCGATAACACTTGTTTCGGCTTCACTCTGCGCACTTTCATTTTTGGGATTTGCAGGAATAGGAGGTTAAGTGTATGAGCATACTTTTACCCGTAATAATAGTTGTTGCGATAGGTCTTATCGCAGGACTCGGACTTGCACTTGCTTCCAAATTTATGGCGGTACCCACCGACGAAAAAGAAGAAAAAATAAGAGAATGTCTGCCCGGTGCCAACTGCGGCGCTTGCGGATATTCGGGGTGTGACGGTTATGCCGCCGCAATCGCCTCGGGCGAGGCGACACCCGATAAGTGTGCGCCCGGCGGTGCCACCGCCGCTGCGGCTCTTGCCGAAATACTCGGTGTGGAAATTGAAACAACACAAAAAGTTGCATTTTTGGGTTGTAATAAATGCAAAGGCGAAACCAAAGAAAAGTTTGATTTTACCGGTATGAAAAGTTGTGCCGCCGCCGCAATGTCACACGGCGGACCGCTTGAATGTTCATACGGTTGTATCGGTTTCGGCGATTGTGCTAATGCCTGCGATTTCG
>JAZLFY010000178.1:0-3686 GCA_045616025.1 Acutalibacteraceae bacterium
ACCGTCAATTCGGACAATGTTCCACATATGGCTTCCGCTTTGACCGTAGGTTTGGTACATATCGCCCCAAACAAGGTCACACTGAATTGTTTTGTTTTTAAAGGTTGTTAAATCGCAAAGATATTTAAAGCCCTTTGCAAAACCCTCACAAACAACCTTTGTGTCGGGGTCTTCATCAAAAAGCCAAACAAATTGATGTGCCTGGCCGTAATGGTTTTCGTCCTCTGCGGCGGCATAGTTATATTCGCTTAAAGCACAAATTTCATTTTCATAAGCGGCAAGTTTTTCAATGTCGCTTTTGTCTTTGTATTTTTCAACAATAGCCGCTGCGGTACTTTTTGCTTTTTTTACGGCAGAAAGGGTTTGACTGTGCTTGATTCCGCTTGGGTAATCAACAACAGAGCCGTTATCAAAGGTTATCGGTGTATAGGTTGTACCGTCCCAATAAGGTTCGGAAACCGCAAACACGAAACAGTAATAATATTGAAAATTAAAACGAATATCGCTTCTGTTGGTTCCGGCGGTTTCACACCAAAGTCCTTCGGTATAAGGGCACCCACCGTTAAATGATCCTTTATTTACTTTATTAAACCAATAAAGTTCGTAAGGGCAGTCGGCAAGTAAAGTTAAAAACATAGAGTAGAAATCTGAAAAAATGCTTAAAGTGTCAAGCCGGGCCATACCTGCTGCGTGAACTGCATTTTTCTTTTCCTGCACTGTAGGATAATTATCGCCGATACCGAGGGCTTCGGGAGTCCAATAGGTAGTACCGAACAATTCTTCGTAGGTTATGGTAAATTCGGTGCTTGAGATATCACCGTCGGCAATCTTTTTGAGTTGTTTTTTTGTTTTTTTATAAAGTTCGGGCGTTATTACACTTTCATACTTTGAAGAAGATGCAACTATGCCGCCTTCGCTTTGGTCAGTACTTGCGACAAAGGTTTCTTTTTGAATTTGCCCCGAAAGAATTATTCCGTCATTGTCGGAAACATCCGAAATGGGAGTATCGCTCTTTTCTTCAATATCCGCAAAAACACTGTTGCTTTGCGGCAAAGCCGATGTTTCTTCCGCTTTGTTCTGCGCAAATGTAAAGGCAGAAGCAGAAGAAAAAACGATAACCGATGCAAGTAATGCAGATAATAATTTTAATGTGTATTTTTTCACTTTTTGTCCTCCGAAAGATTTATATGTCAATAATAACATATATAAAATAAAAAAACAAGAAAAAATGGCGATTTTTTGAAAACTTGACAAAATCCGCCTGCTGAATATATAATATACGGGAATGAAAGGAGATGTTTGCGTGAACAGACTTTTTGATTTTAGAAAAAGTATTATGTTTTTTGTAAAAGCGTTAATCGTTTGCGCTGTAACGGTCGGGTTTATTGAAACCTGGGTTAGCCATTATGTTGAATCTCTTTTCAGTAATAAAGGTAACTATGTTGTTATTTTGTCTTATGTTTTGATTTTCATAACATTTGCAACCCTTTACGGTGCTTTCAGAATAGGCATTTACCGAATACACGAAATTATTTACAGTTTCTCGCTTGCGGTGGTTTTCACAAATGTTATCATGTATCTTGAACTGTCGCTTATTGCCCGTCAAATGGTATCTGTTTGGCCTATGGCGGTAAGTGTTGTTTATCAGATAATTGCCGTGGCGATTTGTTCGTGCTGTGCTAATGTTATTTACTTTAAAACCCACCCTGCAAGAAAGGTTGTTGCTATTTTCAGCGACGATATTTCGGGTTTTGAACTTATAAGAAAAATGAGCAGTATTTCCGAAAGATTTGTTGTTGAACGGGGTGTTAATGCCGTTCGTACCGATATGCCGGAAATCAAAAAACTTATTGATAAATACGAAGCCGTGCTTATTTGCGGAATTGATAAAAATTTGCAAAAGGAAATAATATCTTACTGCTACGCAAACGAAAAGCGCACATATCTTTTGCCCGAAATAACCGATATTATTATCAACAACAGTTACAACATACAGATAAGCGACAGCCCTGTTTTAATGAGCCGTAACAGAGGACTTAATCTTGAACAGAGGGTAATAAAGCGTACATTTGATATTTTACTTTCGGCAATAGGTCTTATAATTACATTGCCGATAACACTTGTTTGTGCCGTTTGCATTAAACTTGATGACAGAGGACCGATATTCTTCCGTCAAAACCGTGTTACCGAGGGCGGAAAGATATTTAATGTCTTAAAATTCCGTTCAATGATTGTTGATGCCGAAAAGGACGGCGCAATGAAAGCCATTGATAATGATAACCGTATTACCCGTGTGGGCAGAATAATAAGGGCGTGCCGCATTGACGAATTGCCCCAACTTATAAATGTTTTAAAGGGCGATATGTCAATAGTAGGTCCGCGCCCCGAAAGAATAGAAAATGTTTATGAATATTCCTGCCTTAATCCCGAATTTGAGTTAAGGCACCGTGTGAAGGGCGGTATAACCGGTTTTGCACAGCTTTACGGTAAATACAATACCACTCCCGAAGATAAACTTCATATGGATTTAACCTACATCGAAACCTATTCTTTGCTTCTTGATTTAAAACTTATGATACTTACCTTTAAAGTACTGTTTATGAGAGAAAGCACAGAAGGTTTTGACGAAAGTGTAAATAAGAAAAACAGTAAAACGGAGGACTGATTATGTCTTTTGATGCAACACTTGTCGTTCTTGCGGCAGGTATGGGAAGCCGTTTCGGCGGTCTTAAACAGTTAGAGCCGATGGGACCCGGCGGTGAAGCACTGCTTGACTTTTCGGTTTACGATGCCAAAGAGGCGGGCTTTAACAAGGTTGTGTTTATAATCAAACACGAAATTGAGGAAGACTTTAAACGGCTTGTCGGCAGCAGAATTGAAAAGTTTATTGATGTTGAATATGTTTTTCAGGAACTTGATATGTTACCCGAAGGTTTTACCTGTCCTGCCGACCGTGTAAAACCGTGGGGAACGGCACATGCGGTTTATTGCTGTAAAGATGTTGTGAAAGCTCCATTTGCGGTAATTAACGCCGACGATTTTTACGGTAAAAATGCTTATAAGCAGGTTTACGAATTTTTAAAGAAACAGTCGGGCGAATACGGTATGGTCGGTTTCCGTCTTGAAAACACATTAACCGAAAACGGCACGGTATCCCGCGGCGTGTGTGAGGTTAAAGACGGTTATCTTGAAACGGTTACGGAACGCACCAAAATTGCTGACTGTAAATACACCGAAGACGACGGCAAAACGTGGATTAAACTGCCCGAAGATACCGTTGTTTCAATGAACTTCTGGGGCTTTACTCCCGATATTTTCGGTTATCTTGAAAGAGAACTTAAAACTTTCTTTGCCGAAAAGATTAATGTTCCGAAAGCAGAGTGTTATTTGCCTTTTGTTGTTTCAACCCTTATGGAAAACGGCGAAAAAAAGGTTTCGGTTATGGTTGCAGAGGATAAATGGTACGGTGTTACTTATAAAGAGGATAAAGACACCGTTGTTAAGGCACTTCTCGAAAAGGTAAACCGCGGCGAATACAAATAAATATTATTTTTTTACGCACCGTTTTGGCGGTGCGTATTTTTTTACTTTTCTTTGCATAAACTTTACTACCAAACAAAGAAAGGTAGATTAAAATGAAAGAATATTATCCCGAGGGTTGTTTGCTTGAAAAGAGCGAAAATACC
>JAZLFY010000179.1:0-5501 GCA_045616025.1 Acutalibacteraceae bacterium
CCGAAACAGTTACTTCTTGCCTACACAAACGAAAGAATACTTGAAGGCAATGTGATTATGTGCGATACCGAGCACAATATGATTATTGACCTTAAATGTATGAAAGGAATAATTCCCCGAAATGAGGGGGCGATCGGAATAAAAGAGGGTAAAACCCGTGATATTGCTTTAATCTCCCGTGTGGGCAAGCCGGTCAGTTTTGTAATAACCGGTTTTTCGGAAGACAGTATGGGCAGAAGAATTGCGCTTTTATCCCGTCGCCGTGCGCAGGAACTGTGCAAGAAAAATTATTTAAACTCTCTTTTGCCCGGCGATATTATAAATGCCAAAATAACACATCTTGAAAGTTTCGGTGCATTTTGCGATATAGGGTGTGGTAATGCGGCACTTTTGCCTATTGATGCAATTTCGGTTTCGAGAATATCCCACCCGAAAGACCGTTTTTGTGTGGGTGAAAATATCCGTGTTGCGGTAAAAACCAAAATTGACGGAAAGATAACATTAACCTTAAAAGAACTGCTTGGTACTTGGGAGGAAAATGCCGCACTTTTTTCTGCAGGACAGACCGTTACGGGAGTTATAAGAAGCATTGAAGATTACGGTATTTTTGTGGAACTTACTTCAAATCTTGCCGGACTTGCCGAGCCGCGTTTTGATGTTTCAATAGGGGAGTCCGCCTGCGTATACATAAAAAGTATAAACCCCGAAAAAATGAAGATTAAACTTGTCCTTATAGACAGTTTTAAAAGCGAACAAAAACCGCCTATAAAGTATTTTTATAACGGAAATCACATTGACCGCTTTGATTATTCACCGTCGGACTCTTTTAAACAAATATCAACTGTTTTTTGATTTTTTGCATTGATTTTATTGTACATTTGGGTTATAATACCGTTTGGTGATGAAAAATGTCTAATTGTAACGGAGATTGCTCAAATTGCAGCAGTAACTGTGAAAGCAAAAAAACAAGTTTTATTGAACAAACGGGCGAATTTAATAATATTAAGCACGTTATTGCCGTAGTAAGCGGCAAAGGCGGTGTCGGCAAATCAACCGTAACTTCAATGCTGGCAACGGCACTCAGAAGAAAGGGTAAAAATGTCGGCATTTTGGATGCCGATATTACCGGTCCTTCTATACCGAAATCTTTCGGTGTTATGCAAAAGGCAATGCAAAACGAAATCGGCATTTTACCTGCAGAAACCAAAACCGGCATTAAGGTTATGTCGGTTAATATGATGCTTGAAGAAAACGATGCTCCGGTAATCTGGCGCGGTCCCGTAATCGCAGGGGCGGTAAAACAGTTTTGGACCGATGTTGTCTGGGGCGACCTTGATTATCTTATTGTTGACTGCCCTCCCGGTACGGGTGATGTTCCGCTTACTGTTTTTCAGTCCTTACCGCTTGACGGTGTAGTAATAGTTACCTCGCCGCAGGACCTTGTATCGCTTATCGTTAAAAAGGCATACAATATGGCAAAAATGATGAACATTAAGGTACTTGGTATTATTGAAAATATGAGCTATTTTGTTTGTCCCGACTGTAAAAAAAGCCACAGAATTTTCGGCGGCGGAAGTGAAACGGTTGCCGAAGAACTCGGCATTAAATTGCTTGGCAAAATGCCTATTGATACCTCATTTTCACAAATGGCGGACAATGGCGAAATCGAGCACTTTAAGGGCGATTTTCTTGACGGTGCCGTAGAAGAAATAGAGAAACTCTAATGAGGATGCGTAAGAAAAAGCATCTTGAAGACCGCCTTGCCTCGGTCGACAAAATGCTGTTTATCAGTGATATGTCCGACCGCAATTTTAAGACTGCGGTAGAGGATAAAGAATATCTTGATCTTAAAGAGATTTTTGGCAACGGTAATCCGCTTTATCTTGAAATCGGTTGCGGCAAAGGAAAATTTGCCACCGAATATGCAAAAAGCCATCCCGATATTAACATAATTGCGGTCGAAAAGGACTCAAATGTTATTGTTTCGGCTTGTGAATCGGCGATAAAGCAGGGTTTAACCAACATTTATTTTATGAAATGCTCTGCCGAATATCTGCCGAAATATTTAAAAGATAAAAGTGTTAAAAGAATTTTTCTTAATTTTTCTTGTCCTTTTCCCAAAAATAAATATGCTTCCCACCGCCTTACCGCACCGCATTTTCTTAAAATATATGAAAAGTTGCTTGTAAGTGACGGTGAAATACACCAAAAGACCGACAATATGAAACTTTTTGAATTTTCGCTTGAAAGCTTTTCTTCTTGCGGTTATGCACTTAAAAATGTTTCACTTGATTTACATAATAGCAATTTTGAGGGGAATATTGTTACCGAATATGAAGAAAAATTTATTTCAAAAGGTTTGCCGATATATCGTTTAGAGGCATATAAAAAATAAAATTAAGCACCGTATAAAAGATTTACGGTGCTTATATTTTTTGCCCCTAAACGTACGATTCGGGGGCGTGAATTATTCTTTTTGAAGGGCTGCAAGGGGAGAAGCCGATTCTCCGGCAAGTTCGGCTTCAAGGTGCAGGTGAACTTCGTCTGCACACTCACACGGCACTATTCCTGCTGTGCCTACCGTATCACCCGTTTTTACGGTGTCGCCCGTTTTAACTAAAACACTTGAAAGTCCGCAGTATTTAAGTGTTACGGCATCGGTATGTCTAATAACAACTATTCTGCCGAGTGATGCATCTTCGGTTACAGATAAAACCGTACCGTCATAAGCTGCCTTTACAGGTGCTTTTTCTTCGCATTTAATATCAATTCCGCTATGCAAACGCATATCACCGTATGTTGCCGAATACTGCAATTTGTCGGTACTGTACGGTTTTATTATTTCGCCCTCAATCGGCATAATAAAGTTGGGCGTTACAGGTGCGGGTTTACTTTCGTACGGCACACTTGAAGTGTCGTTTGCCGTCTGTTCGGTTTCGGGTTCGGGTTCGGCAGTAAAAATATCTTCTTCAATGCTATTATATGAACTGTCAATATCGTTATATGACTTTTCGTTTTCTTTACTTTTCTTTTCGCCGGTTGATTTATTTATTCTTGAAACAGTTACCACCGATACGGCAATAAGTGCCGCAATGCCAAGTGCCAAAACGGCAAAAAATGATTTGCCGAATTTTTTTTGATTACTTTTTTCTTCTTTGAATTCCATAAATTTTTACTCCCAACTTCAATTTTTCGGTAGTATTATTGCCGTTTTTGTTCAAAAATATTCTTAAAAATATTTAAAATCAGTTCATAAATTGTTAAAAAATTCATTGTATTATTGATATGTACCCAAAAGAAAGCCGCAATTCTTTTAGGTATCTGCAACTATTGTTGCAGACTTTCTCCTCAAACCCCTTAAAATAGAAGACGGACTTATGCTCTGCATAGGTCCGTTTTCTTTTTCTTGTAAAATATATTATTTTGTGATAATATTACCTTTGGTGATTTGTTATGAAAATTTTATTTATCCGTCACGGCGATCCCGATTATTCTATTGACTCATTAACCGAGGTCGGCAAACGGGAAGCAGAATTACTTATTCCGCGTGTTTTAAAGATTCCTGCGGACGAATATTACTGTTCTCCGCTCGGACGTGCGCTTGATACCGCCAAACCGTCAATGGAGGCACTCGGCAAGCCCTTTAAGGTGCTGGACTTTTTAGAGGAATTCCCGGCACACGTTTATGATATAAATACCGGTAAGCGCCGTATTCCGTGGGATTTAATGCCGTCATACTGGACGAAAGATAAAGATTTTTACGATACAGATAAATGGATTAAAACCGATATAATGCAGAGCGGTAATGTTGAAGAGGTTTATAACCGTGTTTGCAAACAGTTTGACGACTTTTTGGCAGAGCGCGGATATGTAAGAAACGGCAATACTTATACCGTAACAAGAGAAAACACGGATACAATAGTTTTCTTTTGCCATTTCGGTATTACAAGTGTTCTTGTTTCGCATCTTCTCGGTATATCACCCCTTGTTTTGTGGCAGGGGTTTGTTGCACTTCCCACATCGGTAACAACCGTTATAACCGAAGAAAGAGAAAAGGGAACGGCATATTTCCGCTGTAACGGTTTTGGCGATATATCGCATCTTTATGCGGCAGGTCAGGAGCCGTCCTTTTCTGCAAGATTTTGTGAAGTTTATTCAAATTCGGACGAAAGGCATTGATTATGACTAAAATTTATGATGTGGCGGTAATCGGCGGCGGTGCCGCAGGACTTGCCGTTTCAAATATTATTAAAATGAGTGATAAAAACATCTCGGTTGTAATTATGGAAAGTTTACCACGTGTCGGAAAAAAGTTGATGTTGACCGGCAACGGAAGATGTAATATAACCAACCGTAAAATCGAATTTTCCCGTTATCACGGCGAAAATGCGGCATTTTGCAAATTTGCTCTTAAAAATTATGATAATTTCGTAAGCGAGGTATTTTTTAATCAAATCGGAATAGTCTTCTCCTATGACAGTGAAGGCAGGGCATACCCTTATTCATTGCAGGGCTCGTCGGTTGTTGATGCATTAAGATTTTCGGCTATGGGTAAAGGTGTTGAAATTTTTACCGAAACTCCCGTTACCGATATTCAAAAAACACAAGACGGATATAAAGTCCATTCGGGCGACCTTTGTATTAAATGCACGGCACTTGTTATTGCTGCCGGACTATATTCGGGCGGTAATTCGGTCGGGTCGGACGGCAGTATGCTGAAAATTCTCGAAAAAATGGGCTATAAAACCGTTAAAACCACCCCCGCAATAGTTCAGGTTAAAACAAAAAACGATATTACAAAATCGCTTAAAGGAATAAAGGTAAACGCCAAAGCAACCCTTTATTGCGGACAAAATGAAGAACGAAGCGAAACGGGCGAGGTGCTTTTTACCGAGTACGGACTTTCGGGACCTCCCATTTTGCAGATTTCCCGTGCGGTTGAGCGCTTTTCGGGAGATAAAACAATAGAACTTGACCTTATGCCCGAATATTCCTTTACGGCGGTTTACGATATGATAAGATACCGTTCAAGTGTTCTTGAAAGCAGACCGCTTGAAGAATTTTTTACGGGACTTCTTAATAAGCGTGTCGGTCAGGCAGTAATTAAACTTTCGGGACTTAAACTGTCGGATAAAAGCGATGCTTTAACCGAAAACGATATAAAGCAAATGGCACAGATAATAAAGAAAATGCCCTTTGTTGTTACCGGCACAACCGGTTTTATCAATTCTCAGGTAACGGCAGGCGGCCTTGACACCACACAGTTTGACGACCAAACCATGATGTCGGAAAAAGACAAAGGACTTTACTGTATAGGCGAAATACTCGATATTGACGGTGACTGCGGCGGATTTAATCTTCAATGGGCTTGGTCAAGTGCTATGTGCGCCGCCGACAGTATTTGCGATTATTTGGGTGAATAAATGATACTTATAAATAATGTAAATTTACCGCTTGACACCGACTTTTCAAACATTAAGGGTATTGTTATAAATATTCTT
>JAZLFY010000180.1:0-3089 GCA_045616025.1 Acutalibacteraceae bacterium
TTTTGAAAGCGGATTTTCCCGTCTGCCCGTTTATGAAGACACACCCGATAATATAATAGGTGTATTGCTTGTAAACCGTTTCTTTAAGGAAATGGTTGATAAAGCTCAGGTATCTATCCGTGAACTGTTAATTCCCGTAACTTCGGTACATAAAACCATGCCGCTGCCCGATGTTCTCGAAAAAATGAAAGAGAATAAATGCCATTTGGTTGTCGTGCTTGACGAATACGGCGGCACAATGGGTATTCTCACAATGGAAGATGTGCTTGAACAGTTGGTCGGCGAAATATTTGACGAAACCGACGAAATCGAGCCGGAATTTGTCTGCATTGACGATACCCACTTTGAAGCCGACGGTGCAATGCGTGTTTACGATTTCTTTGACGAATTTGATATTGATATTGAAGACAATGAAGATTTTGATGAAGACACCGCAACAATAGGCGGCTTTGTAACCGATTTGCTTGAGGGCGAGGTTAAAGAGGGGGCAGAGGTCACCTTTGAAAATATCTTGTTTAAGGTAATTGAGGCAGAGGAAATGCGAATTGTTAAACTCTCCGCCGAAATTATCCATAAGGAAACCGAAGAAGATTAGTATCAAATAAGAAAGGGCGAAAGTTCGCCCTTTCTTTATTTTTGATATTGTTAAATATTTAACGAAAAAATGCGAATAAACGGTAGAATACATAAAAAACATTGATAAATTTTTAACAAATCTATTGACATATTAATAAACTGTATTGTATAATGCCCGACAGTTGACTAAAATTTGATAGGAGATTAAATATGTCAAGAGTATATAATTTCAGTGCAGGCCCGTCTATGTTACCGCTTCCGGTACTTAAAAGGGCGCAGGAAGAATTGCTTGAATTCGGTGCAACCGGTCAGTCGGTAATGGAAATGTCCCACCGTTCACCCGAATATCAGGCGATTATTGACGAGGCAAGAAACGATTTAAGGGAACTTATGAACATACCCGAAAATTATGAAATTCTTTTCTTGCAGGGCGGCGGTTTTACACAGTTTGCAATGGTACCGCTTAACCTTATGAATAAAAATAATAAAGCCGATTATATCCTTACGGGACAGTGGGCAACAAAGGCATACGAAGAAGGACTTAAATACGGCGATGCCCGTGCCGTTGCATCTTCAAAGGATAAAATGTTCAGTTATATCCCTAAGGTTAAAAGGGAAGATATCCGAACAGATGCCGATTATCTTCATATTTGTATGAACAACACCATTTACGGCACAAAATACCCCTATATTCCCGATACGGGAGATGTTCCGCTTGTTGCCGATATTTCAAGTTGCATTTTGTCCGAGCCGATAGATGTATCAAAATTCGGGCTTTTGTATGCCGGTGCGCAGAAAAATGTTGCCCCTGCCGGTGTAACCATTGCGATTATAAGAAAAGACCTTTTGGGCAATGCAATGGATATAACCCCCACATTGTTAAATTATAAAACCCATGCCGATGCCGGCTCGCTTTTCAACACACCGCCTTGCTATAACATCTATATTGCAGGACTTGTTTTCAAGTGGATTAAGTCAATAGGCGGACTTGATGCCATGAAAGCGCAGAACGAGAAAAAAGCAAAACTGCTTTATGATTTTTTGGATAACAGTAAAATGTTCAAAGGCACTGCAGAAAAGGGCGACCGTTCACTTATGAATGTTCCCTTTGTAACCGATAGCGAAGAACTTAACAAAAAGTTTATCGAACAGTCACAAAATGCCGGCTTTATCAATCTTAAAGGTCACAGAACAGTCGGCGGTATGCGTGCTTCCATTTATAACGCAATGCCTTATGATGGCGTGGAAAAATTGGTTTCGTTTATGACCGACTTTGAAAAGGAGAACGGATAATGTATAATGTAAAAACTTATAATAAGGTGTCCGAAGCGGGACTTGCCGCTTTCGGCAAAAACTATAATATAGGCGATAATGTCGAAAACCCCGATGCAATACTTGTTCGTGCAATGTCACTTCACGAAGAAAAGTTTTCGGATAATCTTTTGTGCATCGGCAGAACGGGAGCAGGAACTAACAATATCCCGATAGACCGTTGCAGCGAAAAGGGTATTGTTGTTTTCAATACACCGGGCGCTAATGCAAATGCCGTAAAGGAACTTGTTATCGGTGCGCTTATTCTTTCGTCAAGAAGAATTATTCCGTCTATTGAGTGGGTAAAAACCTTAAAGGGTAACGGTGACGATATAATTCCCATGGCTGAAAAGGGAAAGGGCGCTTTTGTCGGTCCCGAAATTAAGGGTAAAAAAATCGGTGTTATCGGTCTTGGTGCAGTTGGCGGTCTTGTTGCCAATGCCGCAAGCAGTCTTGGTATGAAGGTTTACGGCTATGACCCTTATATGTCATTAAGTTCTGCGTGGAATTTGACCTATAATGTAAAACACATTTACGATATTGACGAAATCTTTACCGAGTGTGATTACATCACCGTTCATGTTCCGCTTGACGATACAACAAGAAATATGATTAATAAAGATGCAATAGCCAAAATGAAAGACGGCGTCAGAATACTTAACTTTGCCCGTCTTGAGGTTGTAAATAATACAGATATTAAGGAAGCACTTGAAAGCGGTAAGGTTGCATCTTTCATTACCGATTTCCCGACCGAAGAAATGATTGGTATGAGCGGTGTTGTTATCACTCCGCATTTAGGCGGCTCTACTGTTGAGGCGGAAGATAACTGCGGCGAAATGGCGGTTGACGAGGTTAAAGACTATATCGAAAACGGCAATATAACCAACTCGGTTAATCTGCCCGATATTAAAATGCCCCGAAGCGGTAAACACAGAATTTGCATAATTCACAAGAATAAACCGAAAATGCTTACGGCAATTACAAGCATAATTGCCGAAAACGATGTAAACATCGAAAATATGCTCAATAAATCAAGCGGCGAATATGCCTATACAATGCTTGATGTGGCAGATTTGGATGTAAGCACCGCCGCCAAAAACCTTTCCTCCACCGACGGAGTGATAAGGGTAAGAGTACTGTAAAAAAAGCACCCGATGGGTGCTTTTTCAAATTAAGTCGCCCTGACGGGCTAATGAAAAATG
>JAZLFY010000181.1:0-6866 GCA_045616025.1 Acutalibacteraceae bacterium
CTTCACAGTCCGCAAAGGTTATCGCACCTTTGCGGTTGACAGAGCGAACCCTGCGGGTTCTCATCCCTCCTTAATGCACAACTAAAAATAAGGAGCAGTAACTTTCGTTACCACTCCCTATTTTTGGCGGAGACGGAGGGATTCGAACCCTCGTCCCTCAAGGGGCATCATGATTTCGAGTCATGTCCGTTATGACCTCTTCGATACGTCTCCGAATATATTGTTAAACTCAAAAATGAGCATTAACCGGTATTTTTATTTAAAAATTTTTCTTTTTGTTCTGCCTAAAAACGGGCGGATTTTTATTTTCCACGCATAGCGGAAAGGATAATTTGCCCGAACATACAAAACATATGCTTTGTATTTTTTACTTTTGTTACAGTCGGTAAATTTACCGTTTCTGTAAAACGAAACAAGAACACCCACAATATCTTCGGGTTTTACATCCGTTTCATTATTATATGTGTTATCGCCCCGTATAACCAAACTGCCGTCTTTGTTCACCTTTATAACACGGTGAAGAATAAGTTTTTCGTTTCTTTCGCTTTTATAAAGTACAACATCGTTTTTCTTTATCGGGCGGTCAAGCGGTTTTACGGTGATAATATCACGGTGGGTTTTAAAAAGCGGTTTCATACTTGTACCGGTGGTAAAACTTTCAAAAACACCCTTTTCGGCGAGTGCTTTTTTTGCCTCGTCAAAGTTAAAATTATTCATCACTTAAAACGTCTGACTCTTTTAAGTTGTTGACAAATTCGTTTACGGTGTCTTCAATTTCCTTTTTGTCGGTGTTCGGATATTCTTTACCGAGCGCATCGACAATTTCGTCTGAACCGGCACCTTTTTGGAGGAGTTTAAAAATAATCGCACCGGTTTCGTTAAGGCGCACATAACCGTTGAACTTGCGTTCTTCACTGCCAACGGGAACGGCGACGGTAGAGCCGGCAACATTATTTATTACGAAATCGTATTTAAGTTTCATAAAAACACCTCCTATCAATGATACATTAAGACGGCAAAAAAGTCAAGTAAACAATAATACCAATATAGACAAAATTTAATGACCTGTTTCGACGGTTTTTTTAAAGACTATTTTGTATAATCTAATTAGGTAAGCAAAGCCAATAATCCGAACTCGCCTAAAACGGTGTGATTTCGGCACTTTTCGGCTTGTCATCACCCGCAGGCTACGGGAGGAAGCGAAATGATTGTTTATGCCGATGTGCTTATAATACTTAACTTTTTGGTAGATTACTTTCTTTTACGGTTTACGGGTATTTTACTTAAACGGAGTGTAAAAACCGGCAGAATGCTTTTATCGGCATTTTGCGGCGCTGTTTCTTCGCTTTACATATTTTTTCCCGTAAACAACACGGCGGCGGATATAGGGGTAAAGGCACTTACCTGCGCCGTTATGACCTTTGTGTGTTTCGGGTTTGAACGGACAGCAAAATTTATTCGCACCTATTTTGTGCTGACCGGCGTGACATTTGCTTTCGGCGGACTGCTTTTGGCGGTTTGGTTTGCCTTTCGCCCTGACGGTTTACTTATTGAAAATTCGGTGTTTTATTTTAATTTTTCGCCGCTTTTTCTTATTTGCTCGGCGGCGGTATTTTACCTTTTGGGGCTTACCGTTAAATATTTTTTCGGCAGAAAAAACATCTGCTCGGACACATATAATATAGAACTTTTTAATTCGGGTGAAAACTACCGGCTTAACTGTATTGCCGATACGGGAAACAATTTAAGCGATGTGTTTTCGGGCGGTGCGGTAATTATTATTGACCGCAAAAGCGCACAAAAAATATTTGATAAAAGTGCAGAAAACTTTAAAACCCGTTTTCGTGCCGTCCCCTGCAAAACGGTGGGCGGGAACACATTGCTTGACGGTATGCGAATTGACACGGCAAAGGTTTACTTTAAGGACAAAACCCGACTGCTAAAAAACCCGATTATTGCCGTTTCAAAAACCGAAATTCCCGACGGCACGGCAATTATAAACCCCGAAATATTAGACTGAAAGGAAATAAAAATGAAAATAATTGATTTTTTAAAGAAACTTTTTTATAATCTTAAAATTAAAAACCCCATATACTACATAAACGGCCCCGAAACCCTGCCCGATCCGCTGACTGCCGAAAGGGAAAGAGAACTGCTTGCCGAAAACTCGGCGGCGGCACGGGAAGAACTTATAACCCATAATTTACGGCTTGTGGTTTATATTGCCCGAAAATTCGATAACACCGCCGTAGGACTTGAAGATTTAATTTCAATAGGCACAATAGGGCTTATAAAGGCGGTAAACACCTTTTGCGTTGATAAGAACATAAAACTTGCCACCTATGCTTCAAGATGCATAGAAAACGAAATTTTAATGCATTTAAGAAAGGTATCAAAAGGCAAAATCGAGGTGTCTATTGACGAGCCGCTTAATGTTGACTATGACGGCAACGAATTATTGCTTTCCGATGTACTCGGCAGCGACGGCGAGGAGGTCAGTCAGCAACTTGAAACCGAGGATGAAAGGGAACTGCTTAAAAGTGTTGTAAATGCCCTGCAACCCCGTGAAAAGCAGATAATGGAAATGCGGTTCGGTATGAACGGTTATGAAGAATACACCCAAAAGCAGGTTGCCGACACGCTTGGTATTTCGCAGTCGTATATATCCCGTCTTGAAAAAAGAATTCTTGCAAAACTTAAAAAACAAATTGTCACCAACTATTGACAAAAACCTTGTTTGTGCATATAATAATTACAGTTTGGGGCGAGGTGAAATTCCTCACCGGCGGTATAGCCCGCGAGCCGTTATAAACGGTTGATTTGGTGAAATTCCAAAGCCGACGGTACAGTCCGGATGAGAAAACTTATATTGTAATTTTTGTTGCCCCTGCTTTTTGCAGGGGCATTTTTTCGGGTGAAATTATATGAAAAAACAAAACATACGGTCAATTGTCGTAACGGCAATAATGGGTGCAATAGGATTTATTTTAATGTTGCTTGAATTTCCCGTTGCCTTTTTAATTCCGCCTTTTATAAAACTTGATTTTTCCGAAATTCCCGCGCTTATAACGGCTTTTGCACTTGGCCCGTTTTACGGTGTAGCGGTCTGCTTGCTTAAAAATCTTCTGCACCTTTTTGTAAGTAACAGTGGCGGTGTCGGTGAACTTGCGAATTTCTTGCTGGGTGCGGTTTTTGTTTCAATTTGCGGAATTGCCTATAAAAAGCACAGAAACCGTAAAAGTGCGCTTATTTCTTCGCTTATCGGCGCATTAACAATGGCAGTTTTTTCGGTAATACTTAATTATTTTGTGGTTTATCCTGCTTATACGGTAATTTACGGTATGCCGATGGATGCCATTTTGGGTATGTATAAGGCACTTTTGCCCATTGCCGACACATTACCGAAAGCCCTGATTATTTTTAATCTTCCTTTCACACTCATAAAAGGAATAATAGACAGTGCCGTATGCTTTGCGGTTTATAAACGGCTTTCTCCGATATTAAAAGTCAAAAAATGATATAAAAATACTTGACAAGACGGTTAATTGTGATAAAATAACTCTTGTAAATTTAATATTTCCTTATCAAGAGCGACTGAGGGAACAGGCCCTGTGAAGTCCGGCAACCTGAATTTTTCAAGGTGCCAAATCCTGCGGATAATCCGAAAGATGAGGTTTTATATCTACCGTCTTTCAAAAGGCGGTTATTTTTTTGGAGGATGAAAACAATGTCTAAAATGCTTTTTACATCGGAATCGGTTACCGAGGGACATCCCGACAAGGTATGTGACCGTATTTCCGATGCGATACTTGATGAAATTTTAGCTAACGACAAAGATGCCCGTGTTGCCTGCGAAACCTTTTGTACCACGGGAATTATAACCGTAATGGGCGAAATTACTACCAAATGTTATGCCGATATTCCCGCCATTGCCCGCCGTGTTTTATGTGACATCGGGTACAATAGCGCAGATGCCGGCTTTAACGGTAACACCTGCTCGATTATTACATCCATAGACAAGCAGTCACCCGATATTGCAATGGGCGTTGATAAAGGCCTTGAATACAAAGAGGGTAATGATGATGAGTATAATCTTCACGGTGCCGGCGACCAGGGTATGATGTTCGGCTTCGCTTCGGACGAAACCCCCGAACTTATGCCCCTGCCCGTATCACTTGCCCATAAACTTTCCAAACGGCTTACCGATGTGCGCAAATCGGGCGAACTTGATTATCTGCGCCCCGACGGTAAAACTCAGGTAACCGTTGAATATGTTGACGGTAGGCCTAAAAGAATTGAGGCGGTTGTTATTTCAAGTCAGCACTCGGAAGCGGTAACACTTGAACAACTGCGTGCCGACATTAAAGAAAAGGTTATTGAATATATTATTCCGTCAGAACTTCTTGACGGTAATACAAAATATTTCATTAACCCGACCGGACGATTTGTTATCGGCGGTCCGCAGGGTGATACCGGTCTTACCGGCAGAAAGATAATTGTTGATACCTACGGCGGTATGGCGCGTCACGGCGGCGGTGCATTTTCGGGCAAAGACCCGACAAAGGTTGACCGCAGTGCCGCCTATGCCGCAAGATATGTTGCAAAGAATATTGTAGCGGCACATCTTGCCAAGAAGTGCGAGGTACAACTTGCCTATGCAATAGGTGTTGCAAAACCCGTATCGGTTATGGTTGATACCTTTAATACCGGCACGGTTGACGATGAAAAAATAGCCGAAGCGGTGCAAAAGGTATTTGATTTGCGCCCTGCGGCAATTATTGATAAATTAAATCTTCGCCGTCCGATTTATGAAAAGACGACAAATTACGGCCATTTCGGCAGGGAAGACCGTGACTTCACTTGGGAAAAGACGGACAAATGCGAAGAACTTAAAAAGGCGGTAGAATTATGAAAGAATTAAACATCGAAACAAAATGCGTACAGGGCGGATATAAAGCCGGCAACGGTGAGCCGCGACAAATCCCGATTATTCAAAGCACAACTTTCCGTTACGAAACAAGTGCTGATATGGGTAAACTTTTCGACCTTGAAGCCGATGGGTATTTTTACACCCGACTTCAAAACCCGACTAATGATACGGTTGCGAAAAAAATCTGCGAAATGGAGGGCGGCACCGCCGCAATGCTTACCTCGTCAGGTCAGGCGGGTTCATTTTATTCGGTTTTCAACATCGCTTCCTGCGGTGGCCATATTGTTTCTTCCTCCTCGATTTACGGCGGAACATACAATCTGTTTGCCGTGACCATGAAGCGTATGGGAATTGATTTCACCTTTGTTTCCCCCGACTGTACCGAGGAGGAACTTAATGCGGCTTTCCGTCCCAATACCAAAGCCGTTTTCGGCGAAACAATTGCAAATCCTGCACTTACGGTGCTTGATATTGAACTTTTCGCAAAATGCGCACACGCTCACGGTGTTCCGCTTATAATCGACAACACCTTTGCCACCCCCGTTAACTGCCGCCCGTTTGAGTGGGGCGCAGACATTGTTACCCACTCCACCACCAAATATATGGACGGTCACGGTGCCGCCGTCGGCGGTTGTATAGTAGACAGCGGTAAATTTGACTGGACAAAGTATCCCGATAAATTCCCGGGACTTTGCACACCCGACGAAAGTTATCACGGTGTAACCTATACCGAGCGTTTCGGACTCGGCGGTGCGTTTATTACCAAAGCAACGGCACAACTTATGCGTGATTTCGGCTCTATTCAGTCACCGCAAAATGCTTTCTTGCTTAATATGGGACTTGAAAGTTTACATGTAAGAATTAAAAAACATTGCGAAAACGGTATGGCGGTTGCAAAATATCTGCAAAGCGACAGCAGAATTGCATGGGTTAACTATCCGTCACTTGAAGATAATAAATATTATTCTTTATCACAAAAGTATCTTCCGAACGGTTCTTGCGGTGTTGTAAGTTTCGGCATAAAGGGCGGCAGAGCCGCTGCCGAAAAGTTTATGAAAGGTCTTAAAATCGCCGCTATCGAAACCCATGTTGCCGATGCGCGTACTTGCTGTCTGCATCCGGCTTCTGCCACACACCGTCAAATGAACGATGCCGAACTTGCGGCGGCAGGTGTTTCTCCCGACCTTGTCCGTTTTTCCTGCGGACTTGAAAATGCCGACGATTTGATAGAAGATATTAAGCAGGCACTTGACCAAATTTAGAACGGAGTAAAAGAAAATGCCAATTAAAATACCCGACGATTTGCCGGCGGTGAAAACACTTGCGGCGGAAAACATATTCGTTATGACCGAAAAGCGCGCCATAACACAGAATATCCGTCCGCTTGAAATACTGCTTTTGAATTTAATGCCCAAAAAGATAGAAACCGAAACACAACTTTCCCGTCTTCTCGGTAACTCGCCTTTGCAGGTTAATTTTGAGTTTATACATACCAAAAGTCATAAGAGTAAAAACACGCCGGCAGAGCATCTTTTTGCCTTTTATAAGACATTTGACGAGGTGAAAGACCGCAATTTCGACGGCTTTATTATAACCGGTGCGCCGGTGGAACATATGGCTTTTGAAGAGGTGGAATACTGGGACGAACTGTGTAAAATTATGGAGTGGTCAAAAACCCATGTTCACAGCACATTTCATATCTGTTGGGGCGCTCAGGCAGGACTTTATTACCATTACGGAATTAAAAAAGTTCCGCTTGAAAAAAAGTTGTTCGGCATTTATCCGCACAAGGCAGATTATAAACATTCAATTTTGTTCCGTGGCTTTGACGATACATTTATGGTACCGCAGTCACGCCATACTACCGTACTTCGTGAGGATATAGAGGCGGTAAAGGAACTGAAAATTCTTGCTTCAAGTGAGGAATGCGGACCCT
>JAZLFY010000182.1:0-1601 GCA_045616025.1 Acutalibacteraceae bacterium
CAAAGGGCTATTGTGTAATTCCGGGGCTTATTGATGTTCATACTCACGGCATTATGGGATATGATACAATGGATGCCGATTTCAGCAATATGTGCAAATACTATGCCGAAAACGGTACTACATCATTTTTGCCTACAACAATGACTATGGGTTATGATGACCTTAAAAAAGTTACTGACGCAAAAATTGATTTTTGCGGTGCAAATATTTTGGGATTTCATTTTGAGGGGCCGTATATTTCACCAAAGTATAAGGGCGCACAAAACGAAAAGTATATTAAAAAACCGAATATAGAAGAATTTAATAAATTCAAGAATGTAAAAATGATTACCGTAGCACCCGAAATTGAGGGTGCATTGGAATTTATTAAAGAGGTAAGCGAAAGTACGGTTGTCTCAATCGGTCATACCGACTGTGATTATGAAACGGCAATAATTGCTATCGAAAGCGGTGCAAATTGCCTAACACATACCTTTAATGCCATGCCACCTCTACACCACAGAAATGCAGGACCAATCGGTGCAGGCGTAGAAAAGCAAATTTATGCGCAAATTATCTGCGACGGACTTCATATAGGTAAGCCCGTAATATTAGCGGCATATAAAATGTTCGGTGCCGATAGAATGTGCCTTATAAGCGACAGTATAAGACCTGCAAAATTACCTGACGGAGAATACAAATCGGGAGGACTTGCTGTATTTGTAAAGGATAATTCAATCCGCCTTAAAGACGGAACTTTAGCAGGTAGCTATGCCTGCCTTATGGACTGCGTTAAAAAAGCAATAGGGTTCGGAATACCGTTTGATGATGCAGTTAAAATGGCAACCGAAACTCCCGCAAACCTTTTGGGTATAAATAAAGGTAAGGTCGAAAAGAATTACGATGCAGACCTGCTGATAGTTGATGACGACTTAAATATAAAAACCGTGATTATTGGCGGAGAAGTGTTCAAATGATAACTTTAAGTAATGAATTTTTAACCGCAAAGTTTTCCCAAATAGGTGCCGAGCTTAAAAGTCTTATATATAACAATGAGGAATATATCTGGCAGGGGGATAAAAACATATGGGGCAAATCATCTCCCATTTTGTTTCCCATTTGCAGCGGACTTAAAGATGATACATATTATCATAACGGAAAGTCTTATAAGCTCGAAAAGCACGGCTACGCAAGTGACAGTCTTTTTGAAATTGAAGACTTAAAAAAAGATACGGTAACCTTTCTTTTAAGTGAAACCCAAGAAAGTCTTAAAAAATATCCGTTTTGTTATGAGCTTCGTGTTATATATTCCCTTGTCGCTAAGGGATTAAAGGTTGAATATAGAGTTAAGAACCTGTCGGACGGTGATATGCCGTTTTCTATAGGTGCACACGAGGGATATTATTTTAAGGGTGGAATAGAGCAGTGCGAAGTTGAATTCTCAAAAACCGAAGACCTAAATGCTTGCGTGTTAGATGGCAATTTGTTAAGTTATGAGAAGACAAATATTGCAAAAAACTGCGATATTTTTAAGATTAAAAATGAATATTTTAAGGACGATGCTTTGATATTTGATGATTTGAAGTCAAGAGAGGTTGTGCTTAAAAGCACAATTACGGGAA
>JAZLFY010000183.1:0-1295 GCA_045616025.1 Acutalibacteraceae bacterium
TGCTTACAAAGAAGGCGCTCTTGCGGTTGCCGCTCTTCAACAGGACCAGGTTGACTGTGTCGTAATTGATAACGAACCGGCAAAGAAATTCGTTGAAGCAAACGAAGGTCTTAAAATTCTTGAAACCGAATATGTTTCGGAAGATTATGCCGCTGCGGTTTCCAAAGAAAACACCGAACTTTTAAAGAAAATCGATAATGCGATTACCGAACTTAAAGCAGACGGTACCATTGACAGTATTCTTGCCAAGTACATTAAAGCGGAATAATTATTACTAACCGCAGAAATAGAGTGGCAATGCCACTCTATTTTTCATGTTAAAGGAAGATGGGTATGACATTTATTACTCTTGCCGACTGGTTAAAAACCGCACCGTCGTGGGTAAGGTCCGCGCCCGAGTGGTTACAGTCTTTTATCTACCAGTTTTATCAGACATTTGTATTTCAAGACAGATGGAAATTCTTTGTTGAAGGGCTTAAAATAACCTTTATTGTAACCATAGGTGCTTTGCTTTTGGGTACAATTATCGGTATTATCGTTGCAGTTATAAGAACGGCTTACGACAGTAACACCCACCGCCACAAAAACCCGATTTTAAGAATTGTTAATGCAATTTGCAAGGTTTATCTTACCGTTATACGCGGTACACCTATGATGGTACAACTACTTATTATGGGTTTTGTTATTATGGTGCCGAAAACCGAAAACAGTACAATTGTTTGCGGTATTATAACACTCGGTATCAACTCGGGAGCTTATGTTGCGGAAATTGCCCGTTCGGGACTTATGTCAATAGGCATAGGTCAAACCGAAGCCGGAAGGAGTCTTGGCTTCAACTATATCCAAACTATGCGTTACATAGTTGTTCCGCAGGCGATAAAAAACATTTTACCTGCACTCGGCAACGAAATGATTACACTTTTAAAAGACACTTCGCTTGTATCGGTTATAGCACTTCGTGACGTAACAAAGCAGGCGCAGAATATTGTAAGCAAAACCTATCAGGCATATGTGCCCTATATAAGTCTTGCGCTTATATATTTGGTAATTGTAATTATACTTACCAAACTTTTGGGTATTCTTGAAAGGAGGCTTAGGAAGAGTGAACGGTAACGATGTAATTATTAAGGTTGAGGACCTTAAAAAAAGTTTTGGTTCCAACCATGTTTTAAAAGGAATTAACACGACCATTCAAAGGGGCGAAGTTATTGTTATTATCGGGCCTTCGGGTTCGGGTAAATCAACCTTTTTACGCACCCTTAATCTTCTTGAACATCCTACGGGCGGTCATATTT
>JAZLFY010000184.1:0-1325 GCA_045616025.1 Acutalibacteraceae bacterium
CGCATTTATAATAATTGACCCTGCGGCGTTTGGCGACCCGAACGAAATAAAGGCGCGTATGTCAACATTTATGCAGGAACTTCGTGACAGCGAAAAGGCAGACGGCAAAGACTGTATTTATGTTCACGGGGACAAGGAAATTATCGCCGAAAAAGAGTCGCTTAAAAACGGTATTGTTATGAAAGACAAAACACTTGACGAATTAAAAACAATAGCACATGATTTAGGTTTTGAGTGCAAATTTGATATTATAAAGTGATAGTTTCGGCACGCCAAAACACTTGACGAATTAAGGAAAAAATCGTATAATTTAAGTGCTTAATGCAAATTTTTATTATACTGTAAGGTGATAACAATGGGACAGTTTAAGGTAGGATTTGGCAGAGTAAACATCACGCCCGATTTTCCGGCACCGCTTGACAGTTACGGTACGGCAATAACCCGTATTCACGACAGGGTTTTAAACGAACTTTACTATACCGCAATTGCCATTACGGGTGAAAACGGCAAAACGATTTTAATTACCACTTATGATATTACACAGTGCCCTGCGTATATGTATAACAGAATTGCCGAAAGGGTTAATGAAGAACTCGGCATTGAGGAAGATTATTTCCATTTAAGCGGAACACATACACACTCTTCGGTTGCGATTTGGGTAGATACTCCCGAAATGGAGCAGTACCGAAAAGATTTGGTCGAAAAAGCGGTAAAGGCGTGTAAATTAGCCCTACTTGACCAAAAAGAAGCCGAAATATATGTAGGTACAACAAAAACCGAGGGACTTAATTTTGTCCGCCATTATTTGCGCGAAGACGGCACCTGTGCAAGCGATAATCACGGTAACAGCAAAGCACCTATTGTAAAGCATATGACCGAAGCCGACAATTCAATGCGCATAGTTAAATTTGTACGCAAGGAAGAGGACGGCAGCGAGGCAAGAGATGTAATAATAGTTAACTGGCAGGCGCACAACCACGTTACCGGCGGCTTTAAAAAGAAAGACCTTGCGGCGGACTATTCGGGCGCATTGCGGTCTTTCCTTGAAGCAGGACACAACTGCTTTGCAACATTTTTGCAGGGTTGCGCAGGCAACCTTAACGAAATAAGCAGAATACCCGAAGAAAACCGTGTTGGTAAAAACTACCTTGAATACGGCAGACTTCTTGCAAGTTATGTTGACGAAATTTACGACAACGAAAAACTTACCAAAATGCCTACGGGCGATGTTATTTCGATAAAAGAAACCTTTAAAGCACCCATTAACCGTGCCGAAAGCGATAAACTTGCCGATGCTATAAAGGTTAACGAATACAAAGAAAAAT
>JAZLFY010000185.1:0-2023 GCA_045616025.1 Acutalibacteraceae bacterium
TCACCCGGTAAAAAGCCCAATTTTTCACCTGCTTCAACGGCAGGACGGGTAAGAATTATCCGGTTGACCTTTTTGGAACGGAAAGCACTTACGGCTTCTGCAACGGCAAGATAGGTTTTGCCCGTGCCTGCAGGGCCGACACCGATTGTTATTGTATTGTTCTGTATCGCTTCAATATATTTCTTTTGACCGAGCGTTTTCGGTTTAATGGGTTTGCCTTTTGAACTAATACAAACAAAATCACTTTCGGTTAAATTTTTAATTTTATCGTCTTCCCCGTCAGATACCATATCAATAACATAACTGATGTTTTGTGCGGTTATTGTTTCGCCGCGGTTTATCATTTCAAGTAGGCAGACTATGGCGCGGTAGCTTTTGGAAACATTATCGCCCTCGCCGACAATTTTTATCTGTCCGCTATGTGAAACAATATTAACGTTATATTCTTTTTCAAGGCGTTTAATATTTTCGTCAAAATTCCCGAAAAGATTAATAAGTTGTTCAACCCGTTCAATATCAATGGTTTGTTCCAAAAAGCAAAACCTCCTTTTTTATTATTATACACTATTAATTGTATAAAAGTCAATTTATAAAGGAGGTTTTAATTATTTCTTCATTTGATATTTTTTCTTCACAGTCATAAGTAATTTCAAGTGTTAAGCCGTCAGCATTTTCGCTTACTGATTTATTTGTTTCGGTAAATGACAAAAAATCGCCTTTTACGGTTTCATTATTGATTTTTTCTTCAAGTTGTTTAATTAGTTGTTCTTTTGTAAATTTAACATCTTTGTATTTGACTTTTTTATATGTCAATAAATAAGTTTTTATAGGTGTTTCACTGCCGAAAAACTTTTTAGAATAATCTTTTTTATTAATAACCTTAATTTTACCCAACTCCCCTATTTTAAAAGGAATTTTAAAACCGAAAAATTCAATAACTTTTACCGTTTCGGTTTTGTTTGAATAAACTTTTTTCTTTTGACTGAACTTTCCAGATGCAGAAAAGCTTTCTTTAGTTTTTGCATAAACATTTCCGCTTGATTTCACAAAAACAGTGCCGGATAAATTTTCTATAATACCCGAAATTAAAATATCGCCCTTAAATACCGGTTGACCGACCTTTACAAGCACATTACCGCCCGTTGCATCAATTTTTGTTATGTTGCCCTCTTTTAATGAAACAATATTTGACGGGCTTTTATTTTCAACACCTTTTGTAGACTCGGTTAAATTAACATCAAGTAAACAACCCTCAATATTTAAAGATGCCCAAGCAATTCTGCCGTCATTCAAGACAAGTTCCTGCGCTTTTGTTTTTGTATCAATTTCCGAAATTGATTTTCCCACATAAATATCCATTGATTTTAAATTTTTTATTATATCTTTTTTATCTATGCTTTCATTACCCGTAACCGTAATATCCCAAACAAAAAGAGTCATTATTTTAAGTATGACAAAAAACATAATAATACCCAAAACAAATCCGGAACGAAGTTTATATTTGTTTACGGTAAAAGGTAAACCGCATTTTTTTAGGATTTTAATATTTGCTTTTATTCCTCTTTTTAAAACTCTTAATTTTTTAAAAGAATTCACATCAATTTTTGCGGTAATAACGCCTTTAATACATCGCATATCCCAAATGTGAAGATTATTAAGAGCGCAAATATTTAATATTTTTTCACCGCAACTGCCAATAAAAGATATTATTAAATATCCCCTTAAAAAGCGAATTATTGATAACATTTTATTACCTCAGATACAAAGTTCAATATTTTTTATTATACCTTTAATACTTATTGTTTCGTCTTCAAATAAATAAATATGAAAAGAACTGCCGAAAAGAATAAAATACCCTTTTTTCAGTTTAAGTTTAATATATTCGTCTGTATAGTCGGCAACACCTATGCACCCGTCAATTATTATTTCTTTGTTTGAAAACATTTCAACATGAACGTCGGAAAGTTCAACCGGTAATACCCGTTCTTTGTTTGGTAAAATGCTGAATTTGTTTTTCTCCTTT